>CAZPLM010000228.1:0-2797 GCA_964587275.1 uncultured Muribaculaceae bacterium
CTCACAAACCAGCAAATATGCAAGCTGGAACATTGTTTCAATATCCTTTGGAGAGCATGAACCGCTGACTCCATTTCTAAGTTCACCAATAAACGGACTCGCACTGGCAACCTTGCCTGCAAGCATCTTTGAAAGTTTGGTTGCAGGGAACTTGGAAACACCTGAGACCTGAGTATAAGACTGGAATACAGAATTTTCAAATGAAGGAAGGTCCTCATTTTCAAGAAGAGAAAGACCACCGTCAACCGAAAGTCTGAAATTCACCTCTTCTTTTCTAAGATCTGAAGGTCTTACAACTACCTTGATACCGTTCTTTAAAGTCCATACTGTAGATCCGAACTGACCGCTCTCTTCTTTCTTTACAGGAGATCCTTTAAGAACAGAAGGATCCATCAATGGTTCGCTGACCTCATCTACAATATTATTCGCAATCTCAGCCGTCTTTACAGAGTTAATGATATTCACAAAATCAGCTTCTGTCGGATGTACAAGACCGTCCTTTTCAGGAGCCTGATAACATACTACAACATCCTTGTCATAATCCATGCTTTTAAGCACCTGATTGATCTGATTGACATTGAGCATATTCAAGAAAGTCTTGACCATTTCATATTTATATTTAGGATTCATTGCAGGAACACCGTCAAAGAAATCTGTAGAAATCGGTTTGATCATCTCACCGTTCTTACGACTTTCTGCATTATTTGCAGCTCTTTCATAGATTGACAACATATTTGTCTTCGCTCTTTCAAATTCTGCTTCTGTAAAACCATATCTTTTTGCCTTTTCAAACTCAGTAAGGACAGAATCAAAAGAATTAAGAGCATTGCCATCCTTAGCGGATACTGACACCATCATTGCTTCGCAAGTATTCGTAATATCTGCAAAACCGGCCTGAGCACCAAGGAATGGAGCATTAGGCTTCATTGCTATATCATTGAATCGCTCACTGAAAATAGACTCAATAATATTCTCGATAAGATCTACAAATAGACCAGTTCCCGTACCTTTCATCTCTCTCGGCATAGGATCGCCTTTGACAACCATCAAAACATTAGTAGATTGAGCTTCCGGGTCTGTCATGATGCCGACAATAGGCTCATTATTTTCCGGGATTCTGTATTCTTCTTTAGGCTTTGCATTCTCCTTTGCAGGAATGTCTTTGAAAAGGTCCTGCAGTTGAGCAAGAATCTTATCGGGATCTATATCACCCACTACAACTATTGCCTGCATATCAGGACGATACCATGTCTTATAGAAATCAACCAGCTCTGACGCAGGGAAATTTTGAAGATTATCAACAGTACCTATGATATTGCATGACTCATATTTTGAACCTTTGTAAAGGTATTTCATCTGTTCTTCGAACATTCTCCAGTCTGCAGTTCTGCGAGTACGCCACTCTTCAATAATTACTCCTCTCTCCTTGTCTATTTCCTCAGGATCATTGGTTACAAATCCTGAATAATCGTGCATAATCAGAAGAGCAGTATCAATTATGCCCTGACGGGTAGTAGGGATATTGTTAAGCATATATTGAGTCTGTTCAACTCCGGTCGAAGCATTGATATTGCCGCCGAAACTTGCTCCGATACTCTGGAAGTAATCTATCATCATCTTGCCGGGCAAATTCTGTGTACCGTTAAGACACATGTGCTCTAAGAAGTGAGCAAGACCGTTCTGTGCCGGAGTTTCCTGGATTGCACCCACATTTGTCAAAAGATAATATTCACATCTGTTTTCCGGCTTGCCGTTATGCATGATATAGTAAGTCATGCCATTGTCAAGTTTGCCATACTTGATGGCAGGGTCCCTTTCAAGCGGAGCTTGAGGATTAACCTGCGCAAAAGAAAGCACCGTCGCAAATAGTGCGACAGTAAATAAAATAAACTTTTTCATTAATAAAATATTTGGTTTAATAATATGTCTAAATTTTGGTGAATCATTTCCTGCAAATTTTATACCGCCATATTTTAAATAGTTATGCCGTATAAATAAAAAATTATAACTTTGTATATATGACAGATCAACGATTAATAGTATTTTGTACGGTTGCCGACCATCTCAGCTTCAGTCTGGCGGCAAAAACTCTTGGAATCAGCCAGCCTGCTGTTTCAAAAAACATAGCCAAACTTGAAAAAGAACTTGGCGGAGCTCTTTTCGTCCGTATCAGCCGGACTCTTGTGCTTACAGAAATGGGAGAAAAATTTCTCACTGTAGCCCGCAAGATCCTCGACCTTTACAGAAGCATTGACTGCATCCGGTAATTTCATTAGACGCACTTATTCGGCAATAATAGCAGAATTTAATTATATATTTGCATCAGATATGGATACGGCCGTCGTGATATTGAACTGGAACGGGAAGAAGTTTCTTGAGAAATTCCTCCCTGTCCTTATTGCAAATACTCCGAAAGAACAGGCATTCATCGTTGTTGCAGACAATGGTTCTACTGATGATTCTGTAGCATGGATGAAATCTGAACATCCTGAGATAAAAATCATAGAATTTGATCACAACTACGGCTTTACAGGTGGATATAATAAAGCGTTTCAGATAATTGACGCAGATTATTATGTCCTGTTGAACTCTGATGTAGAGGTCACGGAGGGATGGCTTACCAACCTCATTTCATTCATGGAAGAAAATCCTGATGCCGGTATCTGCCAACCTAAACTGCTTTCGTGGGAAAACAGAGATTATTTTGAGTATGCAGGGGCTGCCGGAGGGTTTATTGACCATTACGGTTACCCGTTCTGCAGATGAAGGATACTTTCCAATGTTGAGAAGGATAACG
>CAZPLM010000229.1:0-2795 GCA_964587275.1 uncultured Muribaculaceae bacterium
TGGAATTACAAATGTTGCTACCACACATAGAACAAGGATTGTAATAGCCAGAGCCCATGTTGTCTTCTCAAGGAAATCTGCTGTCTGACGAACGCCAAATGTCTGATTACCTGCAGCAAAATTCGCAGCAAGTCCGCCGCCTTTTGAATTTTGAACAAGAACAACCAGGGTTAAAAGAACGCTTGCAATTACAATTATTATCGAAATTGTTATATAAGCTGCTTGCATAATATTATTTATAATTTGATTTTATTTTCTCAATAAGGGTTGCAAAGTAAATATTTTTTTCCGGATATAACAAAATTAGTTTGCTGTAAACATCTATTGCTTTCTGGTAAAAGCCCTGATCCACATATATTCCGGCAAGAGTCTCAGTACATGGCAAGTCATCAGGTTTGAAGGAGTCATCTGTCTCAGGCTCGGAAGGAATATCATCATAACTCTGACCGGCATTTGAAAGAGTGCTGCTGATAGGATTGAACGAGATGTTCTCATAAGCTCCTCCACTCTTCTCAAGTTCCTCGAAATCATCTTTACCAAAATAGTCTCCGCCCACAACATAATATTTAGGTTTCGTTTCGGATGGGGTAATTGCAACCTGACTGTCATTTGTCTGCCGTTCATTCATTGTTTTGCAGATAAAACTGCGCGAAAGTACGAATATCCCTATCTGTTTTGATGCATCTGCAATGTTTTCCTGTCCCAGCCTCAATATTCTCTTAAAATATTCATTGCGTGCAAGGGTAAACCAGGGATAGGTCTCTATCGCCTGCTCAAGTTCCGATACAGTAAAATTGTTTATGTTGTTTTTCTCTACCATTGAGCCACAGAAGCATTGAAAATATTTTCAACGAGTGTCTTGACAATCTCGTCACATAAAGTCGCCTCAACGGCATCAAGTGAATTTTCGGAGTTATAGTCTTGATATGCAGCAAAATTGTTTTCAAAACTCTCTTCCGGATGTTTGAAATTGTCAAATTTGACTTTTGTCGTGACAGTCAGCCTGTTTTGTGCTGCAACCTCGTTTACTGTGATAGCAGTGGCCCTGACATCGTATGAGGTAATGGAAACAACAAGTGAAAGATCACCGTCCATCTCAACCTCTTTAAGACTTGTCAGCTGTTTGAATTTATCATGAAGAGCCTCCTGAAGGGAATTGGCAAGTGAAGGATTAATCTTCAATGCTTTGTTTGTGACAGGTTCTATACAGATTGTCTTGACATCAGGCTTTATTGATGTACCTGAAAATGTGTATATCCAGCATCCACTCAAAAGGAAGGCAACAGAAAGCAGAAGACATGATGAGAGTATTATTTGACGAAACCTTTTCATTCCAATCCAAGTTTTTTCAATTTTCTGTACAAAGTGCGTTCCGAAATGCCAAGCTCCGCAGCGGCAGCTTTTCTTTTTCCTCCATGCTTCAAAAGAGACTTCTTGATAAGTTCGTCATAGTTATTCTGGATTGAAAAATCATTATTTTCAGACTTTTCTTCCTCATTATCAATGCTTTGTTCGATATTCTCAACTTTTGGGAACTCATGTTCCACAGGCCTTACCATTAGAGATGAAGTCGGCGCTTTCGGAGTTGATTCAAGTTCATTGACTCGATCTCTGAGTTTCTCGACCTCATTCTTAAGATTTACCAGAATCTTGAAAATAATATCCCTGTCGCTGACATAGTCAGGATTTGATCCGGATAATTTTACGGGCAGGGCATCCTGAATATCATCAGGCATATACTTATTAATAACATCTGCCGTAATATTCCTGTTTTGTTCGAGAATTGAAATTCTCTCGGCAACGCTTTTAAGCTCCCTGACATTTCCAGGCCAGCGATAATTCTTTATAATATCTGTGGCTTCCTGGTCAAGCCTTATGCACGGAATAGTATATTTATCTGCAAAGTCAAGAGCAAACTTCCTAAACAACAGGATTATATCTTCTTTTCTATCTCGAAGGGCAGGAATATTTATCTGAACAGTATTCAATCTGTAATAAAGGTCTTCTCTGAACTTTCCCGCCGAAATAGCATTTAACAGGTTGACATTTGTAGCCGCAATGACCCTCACATCGGTCTTCTGAACTTTGGAGGATCCAACTCTGATAAATTCGCCTGACTGCAGGACACGAAGAAGCCTGACTTGGGTAGAAAGAGGAAGTTCTCCGACTTCGTCCAGAAAAATAGTACCGTTATCAGCCTCCTCAAAATAACCACGCCTGCTCTCAATTGCGCCCGTAAATGCCCCTTTCTCATGACCGAACAGCTCGGAATCTATTGTACCATCCGGGATTGAACCACAGTTGATAGCAATATAAGAACCGTGTTTTCTCGGACTGTTCTGATGAATAATCTGAGGTATAAACTCCTTACCTACACCGCTTTCACCTGTTACAAGAACGGTAACATCCGTTCCGGCAACCTGTTGCGCTATCTGTATGGCATGGTTCAATTTCGGACTGTTACCGATAATTCCCAATCTTAACTTTATCTGCTCAATATCCATAGTTACAAAGATAGAAATTTTTATCTATTAATTTTAAATATTATATTTGCAGTTACCCACCTTTAAAGATGTGGATATTAACATAGTATTTTATTCAAATAAACCAATAAAAATAATTTCATTACAATGAAAAAGATGATTAATAAAGTGTTGGTTATGGCTGTTGCCTGCCTCGCTTTTGTTTCATGCAACAATGCAGCTAAAATGGCTGAACTGGCTGATCAGGTCAAAATAACTTGTGACCCTGAAGTACTTGAAGTAATAGCTGGAAACATCGATGCTACAGTATCT
>CAZPLM010000230.1:0-2784 GCA_964587275.1 uncultured Muribaculaceae bacterium
ACTTTTCAAAGATACCGTCAAATATGCTTCTCAACTCGAGGGAAATATACGGCAGACAGGTGTACACGCCTGTGCCACAATCATAGGCAGGGAAGATTTAACGAATTTCATTCCTATCTGTACGGCAAAGGACAAGGATACCGGTGAAGATATGCTCGTATCCCAATATGAAGGCTCTTATATTGAGGATGTTGGAATGTTGAAAATGGACTTTCTCGGATTGAAGACACTCTCTATTCTGAAGGAATGTGTTTCCAACATCAGGAAAAGTACAGGCAAGGTGATAGATGTGGATCAGATACCGCTTGAAGATGAAGAAACCTTCAAATTATTCTCAAGCGGAGATACTGTTGCAGTGTTCCAGTTTGAGTCTCCGGGTATGCAGAAATGGCTGCGCATGCTGAAGCCAACCAGATTTGTGGACCTTATTGCGATGAATGCCCTCTACAGGCCGGGTCCTATGGATTACATCCCTGATTTTGTCGAAAGAAAACAGGGCAGAATGGCAATCAAATATGATTTGCCGGAGATGGAGGAGTATTTGAAAGACACATACGGAGTCACAGTCTATCAGGAGCAGGTGATGCGTATTTCCCAAAAGATTGCAGGTTTTACTCCGGGTGAGGCTGATAAACTCCGCAAAGCGATGGGCAAAAAGAAGGCGGAAGAAATGGCAAAACTTTACGACAAGTTTATTGCCGGAGGGACTGCCAATGGCCATAAACCTGAGATCCTTGAAAAGATTTGGACCGACTGGACTGCATTTGCAAGTTATGCTTTCAATAAATCACACTCAACATGTTATGCGTGGATCGGATATCAGACAGCCTGGCTTAAAACTCACTATCCGGCTGAGTTCATGGCTGCCAATTTGAGCCGAAGCCTAAATGATGTGAAAGAGATTACAAAACTGATGTCAGATTGCCGTAAATCCAAGATTGAAGTACTTGGACCGGACGTGAATGAAAGTCTTACCACATTTGCAGTCAATAAAAAAGGAAATATTCGTTTCGGACTTGCAGGGATCAAGGGTGTTGGAGCAAATGTGATTGATCTGCTAATTACAACACGTGAAAAGGGAGGTCCGTTTACTGATATATTTGATTTTGTGGAAAGGGTGCCTCTACTTGCTTTAAACAGAAAGGTAATGGAATGTCTGGTCTACGCCGGTGCATTTGATGGCTTCAGGGAGATGACAAGACCACAATATTTTGTTTCGACAACCAAAGATGAAACATTTATTGATGAACTGCTCAGATATGCTAACAAGTTTCAGAATGATACTCTGGCTCAAGTTAATAACTTGTTTGGAGATTCCTCTGAGATGAAGCCTGTTCGTCCGGATTATCCATCTCCTGTTGAGGCAAATGACATAGAACTGTTGAAAAAAGAAAAAGAGCTTGTTGGAATGTATCTCTCTGCTCATCCGCTTGATCGCTTCAGATTTGAGATCGAACATTTTACAACAAACACTCTGCAGGATATAGATGAAGTAGAATCGAAACTTGATACCGATTCGCGAATGGTCAATGAAGGGAAAAAGCGGATAGAAGACAGCGTTTTGAACAAGGCACTTATCGTTTCCGGACTTGTGACGCAGGTTGATATTCGTTATACCAAGTCGACCAACAAACCGTGGTGCAAATTTACTGTTGAGGATTTTTCAGGAAGCCACTCATTCTCTCTCTTCGGGAAGGATTATGAGGTATTTATGAAATATACTCAATTGAATACCGCCTTACTTGTCAAATGTGTTACAGAAAAACGCTTCCAGAAACAGGATGATCCTAATCCGCCTTCTTATGCTTTGAAATGCAAGGGTATGACCCTGCTCTCGAATGTTAAGGAAGATCTTGTTAAAGAGTTTCACATTGTTATGCCTATTGAGATCCTGAATGATTCTTTCAGATCTGATTTTAAGAAAGTGCTGAAACGCAACAAAGGTAATTCTCGTCTCTTTCTTGAGATAGTCGACAAAAAACAGAAGCTCTCCGCGGAATTCTTCTCAAAATCTATACATATCTCGCCTGATACAGAACTGCTTGAATGGCTTGAGGCAAACGGATTAAAATACGTGGTGCCAAAGGTCAAACTGTAGAATACTGTCAGTGGCAGGTGGTTGTAGTTGGTGATGGTGGTAGCTGGTGGTAGTGATGGCAACTGATGCTGGGCGGTTGTAGCCTGTGCTGGCAGCTATGGATGATGGTTGCAGCTGATGGTGGTTAGTGCTGGTGCTGGCAACTGATGGTGATACAAGTGTGTTGTGATCACTAAGTTTCAGTTTATCAGCTAATTACTATGTGCATGACCATGCAAATTGAGATAGGCATCAGTTATTCAGAGTGGTTACTATCAGACACTTGACAGTCACACATGTTTTTATAATGCTCACTGATGGCTATCTGCGACATCAGTCAAAATTTAAATGTGCATGAATAGCCGCCACAAGCCATCTTGTGCACATTTCATTTGACCTACCATCCTTTTGAGGTCAATCTATGACTAATCCCGAAAACCAAATGTGCAGAAATCGTTGATATAGGATAGGCCACCTGATGCACATTAAATTTGAGCAGCACATCATAGAGGCCTCTCTATGACCATCCTCAAAATTCAAATGTGCAGGAATCGTACTTATAGGCCATCTTATGCACATTTCATTTGATCTATACCCTTTTGCGGACATTCTACGGATCCTCCTAAATAATCACTTTGATTGCGTGATATGTAAGTCTTTCATACTCACTATCTCCGGCGAATGACTCCACATCACATTGACACATA
>CAZPLM010000231.1:0-2783 GCA_964587275.1 uncultured Muribaculaceae bacterium
AGATATTAATCTGAACGAACCGGTATTCATCAGTTTTGATGAACTGCCGGTTCCTTTTTTTATAGAAGAATGGGAAGAGAAGGGAACCGGAAGGGTTTTTGTAAAATTCGAAGATATCGATTCCCTTGAAAGTGCCGAAGATCTTGTCGGCAAAGAAATCTCCATTGACAAGGCGGATGATGTGGAAGGAGCATCACTTCAAGGTTATACGCTTTTTGATGTTTCAGGTGAGGAGATAGGACCTGTCATTGACTTCTGCGACTACCCTGGTAACCCATGTATTGAAGTTAATTATGAGGGAGAAGATGTTCTCGTGCCATTCCACGAAGACTTAATAGACACCATAGACTCGAAGAGAAAGACTATCGTAATGACCCTCCCAGAGGGACTTTTTGAATGAAAAGGTATCTGTCACTCGACATTTTGCGCGGAATTTCCATTTTCGGTATGGTCTTTTCGGCAATCGTACCTGCCGGCGTGTTGCCTGCATGGATGTACCATGCCCAAAACCCGCCTCCCACACATGATCTCAATGTTCTTGTTCAGGGAATCACCTGGGTAGATATGGTCTTCCCTATTTTTATTTTTTGCATGGGTGCGGCAATTCCTCTGGCGGGCAACAGAAAAATAGAACAATGGAAAGAAACCAGGCTGGATAAGAAGCAGATGGCATTGAGATATGTGAAAGAGACATTCAGTCGTTTCTTTATGCTCTGGGCATTCTCCTATTTATATGTTTTCACCTCTTATACAAACATTCAGTCAATTTGGGCGCAACTGCTGACAATTGCAGGTTTTGCATCATTCTTCCCTTTCTACATGGTCTTGCCGAAACATTTTTCTTCCCGAAAGAAAAATGTAATCAGGATAACCGGTGCAATATGCCTTCTTGCTGTCTGCCTCACGGGACATTTTTGTTTCGGAGAGGTTATTTCCCTGCACCGAAGAGGGATTATCATCTTCCTTCTGGCATTTCTCTACCTGTTCGGTTCACTGATCTGGTATTTCCTCAGGAAACAGAGAGTATGGGTATTTCTTGTACTTCTGGCATTTACAGTTGTAACCCAGAAACTTAACCTGCCCGCAATCACATACGGCAATCCTTCTGTGAACTGGTGGTTCAACATGGAATATTTTTATTTTCTTCTGCTGCTGATACCGGCCACTTATGTAGGTGAGGGAATTACTGTAAAACAGAAATTTATAATGATGGGGGTGTTAATACTGCTCGGTTGCGCGGCAATGCCTTTTACCGGAGGCATTACAAAAGTTCCATGCACAGTAGCATATTGTATGATAACCTGTGCCATATCTCTCGCAATGCTGATGCTGCTCGACTTGTTATGCAAAGTATCTGAAAATAATCTGTTTACATGGATTTTTGCAGGTGCCGGAAAAAACCCGCTTATGAGTTATATTGCGTTCGACAGTTTTATTGTGCCGATAATGAACATTACAGCTCTAATAAAAGTCTATCAGTGGGGCAGACCGGAAGCACATCCGTGGATCGGTGTCCTGACATCGGCAATAGCAGTCATCATTACAATGTCTCTTACGGCATTGTGCTCAAAAAAGAAAATAATCTGGAAAGCCTGATTTTAATTGAAATATGGGGCAAGTACTTTTTTGGCCTCTGCAACCTTTTCATCCAGCAGTTTCTGAGAGGAGGCCTCACATATAAAACGAAGGAAAGGCTCTGTATTTGAAGGTCTTATATTAAACCACCATTCCCTGAACTCGACCCTGTAACCGTCAAAATCATAAGATTTTTCCGGCTTTTCCGAAGCAAGAAAATGCGCTCTTACAGCATCCATGGCCTCCTGCTTCTTATCGATCTTGAAATTGATCTCGCCTGAATTCTTGTATTTTTCTATCTTTCCGATCAAGTCTGAAAGAGAGATGCCCTTTCGTTTCATTTCTGATATGACACTTAAAATAAGGAGAGATGCAAGCAGTCCGCTGTCTGAATAAAAGAAATCCCTGAAATAATAGTGGCCAGCCAACTCGCCTCCGTAAACACCATCTATTTCACGTAATTTGCGTGCTGCAAACGCTCTTCCCACCTTCCATGTCACCATTTTGGCTCCCATTGGAGCAAGGTATTCTCCGACTGCCTTAGAACTGCGAATATCCTGGAGCACATACCCTTTCTCCCCTCTCTTTTCAAGAAAATAATGACCAAGCACGGCAATCATCAAATCAGGAGAAATAAACCTGCTGTTTTCGTCAACAAACATTACCCTGTCTGCATCACCATCATAAATGACACCTACGTCACATTTTTTCTCTTTAACCAGATTTTGAAGATCAACGACATTCTTTGGTATCAGCGGGTTCGCCTCATGATTAGGAAATGTGCCGTCCATCTTATTAAATATATAATGAGGCTGGTCTCCGAAGAGATCCTTTACAAAAAGAGCTGCCATTCCATTTGATATATCCATTCCGATATTCAGGTTGGAAATATCGCTCTTGTATTGTTTCAAAAATGTAAGATACTCCTCCCTGATATCATATTCAAAGACCTGACCTCTTTTGGATACGACCGGAGTCGGTTTACCTTCTTCGATCCATTTCTGAATAGTTCCAAGTCCGTTTGCCAATCCTACAGGAAGAGCATTTTCACAGGAAACTTTCATCCCGTTGTACTCTTTAGGATTATGCGAGGCGGTAATCTGAATTGATGCACCGAATCCGTGTCGCGCAGTGCCATAATAGACGAATGGGGTCGTAGAGAGGCCCAAATTGTAAACATCGGCTCCCGAATCGGTTATTCCTTTCTT
>CAZPLM010000232.1:0-2730 GCA_964587275.1 uncultured Muribaculaceae bacterium
CGGCAAACTTGCAAATCCAAAATTAAACTTCACCATCGACGTTCCTGATCTCAACCCGACAATACAAGGCAAAGTTGAAAGCGCATTAAATACTGAAGACAAGATGATGAAGCAATTTTTAACATTGCTGTTGTCCGGAAGCTTTATTCCTGATGAACAATCAGGCATCGTCAACAATACTACTGTCTCATTATTCAACGCATCGGAAATAATGTCGAATCAACTCAACAGTGTATTCCGTCAGCTTGACATTCCTCTCGACCTTGGTTTGAATTACCAGCCGGGTGAATCAGGTCGGGATATTTTTGATGTGGCTGTTTCCACTCAGCTGTTCAACAACAGGGTAATCATCAACGGAAATATCGGAAACCGTCAATATGAATCAAGTGCAAAGAGCGATGTAGTCGGTGATGTCGATGTCGAGATCAAGATTGATAAATCCGGGCGACTGAGGCTAACTCTTTTCTCTCATTCCGCAGATGAATACAGCAATTACCTTGACCAGACACAGCGTAACGGCGCCGGTATCACATATCAGGAGGAGTTTGACACATTCGGTGAACTTTGCAGAAAAATATTCTGGAAAAAGAGCAGGCGTGAAGAATATGAACGCACATTGAGGCAGCAACAGAGACCTCAGAGACAAAGGTCAACAGAGAAGCGGACAACCGAAGGCTCAACTGAACAGAAGTAGTTTGGGTCGCAGGAGGCCGCGGGGGTTGCAGGGGTAGCTGAGGTCGCTGAGGTTGCCGGAGTCGCTGAGGCATAAGCAGTTGGGGCCTCTGAGGACGCTAAGTGCGCTGAGGGCCGCTGAGGCATACGCAGTTGGGCGCCGCTAGGGCCACAGGAGTCGCAGGGGTCGCTGAGGGTTCCGAGGCCGCTGGGGACGCTGAGGACGTTAAGGGCGCTGAGGGCCGCTGGGGCCGCAGGAGTCGCCGGGACAGGATAGCAGAGAAGGCTGGCTCAACATCCCACTAATAATGGTGTGTATTTTACCCCCAAACGCACACGGATTACGGCAAATTCCACATTTGGTGTGCGATTTACCCCCAAACGCACACACAACCTTTCAAGGTAAAATCAACCATTGGCAACTTCACTTAACCACTCATTTAAACCCCATCTGATACCTCTCAGGGGAATAATTCATTCAGGACAGAAAGCTCAATTTTCAATATTCTACGAATCTGTCCTTTTGATGCATTATAATCATAGTGCATTTTTTTGGCAACTTCGACTTTATTAGAAAATTGCAACAGAGAGGGTTGCGAAACGTCATATTCTCTTTTTACAGTTTGACAAATCACAGAATATAATTCATCATCGGTTAAGAAGGCAGTATCTCCAAGCCTTTTTGCAATTTCGCCGTACGATTAAACATTTTTAGTAACCATATAAAAATAATGATGTGCATTTCTGAAATACTCTTGACCAATAGAAATATGGCAATATCCTTCAGGCAAAATCATATTATCAGAAACACGTACAAAAAATGGCATTTCGATGACTCTCCCTCTACATATTGTTCTTTTTTGAGAGTATGTCAGTTCATTATAAGGAGTACCATACAGCAAATGAGCAAAATTATTGAAATAGAGATAACCACATCCCCAGGGATAAGTAAACGGGGGAATAATTTGTATTTGCCAGATACCCATTTCTATTAACATAAACGATTTCATTACGAATAGATTTCAAATCATCAATATGCGTAAGAGAGCAATTGAACTTGGAGAAGTCAACGAAAACTTTTTGTGAAGAATAATATCTCTTGAGACGAGTCTTGAATTTTTCAAAAAATCTCAAACATTCATCTTCCTCACCCTCAATAATAACATGAATATGATTACTCATGATTGCAAATGTAATTATCGATACTTTGTATTCTGCTGAGCTCAACGCAATAAATGTCATACCAAACTCAAATGATTCTCTGTTTCTGAATATTATTTCAGTCAGATTACCAGAAGTATACAAATGCCAATACGGTCCTCCAAATTCAAATGCATATTGACTGGCTTGCTCCATTTCATAGAAACCATTGTTGACAATATCATTGTCTTTTGTACAATTTTGTCTATACACAATTCTCTCCTCCATCAATCTTCCGTCAGTAAAGACAGTTTAATTATAAAAAAATTAATTATTATTTGCCCCTCGATTCCACCAGCACAAATCACTCATTTGACAGAAACGTCAACAAATAATGTCTATACAAAGTTAAATATAAACGCTATAAACACAAAGTTGTACGCTGTATTATTATTATACTAAATCACTCCACCAAATACTCGAGAACCTCAATTCGGTGTGCGTTTCAGGCACTTTTGCACACCAAATACCCGAAAACCTCCATTCGGTGTGCGTTTCGGGCACTTTTGCACACCAAATACCCGAAAACCTCCATTCGGTGTGCGTTTCAGGCACTTTTGTACACCAAATACCCGAAAAACTCCATTCGGTGTGCGTTTCAGGCACTTTTGCACACCAAAACATATTATTGAAGGATGATTATTGGAAAAATTCGATTAATGACATTACATACAGCACTGAATCAATCGCACATAATACCATAAACTTTTGTTCTGACTGGTGGGGCTTCGAAAAGGGATGATCGTTAACTTGTTGATACTCACTGCACATCCACACACCACCTCATGATATTTTTTGCATGAGGTGCATTATGGAAAGCTCTGATTATCAAGCGATAGCCAGTCACGAAGCGTCAGT
>CAZPLM010000233.1:0-2707 GCA_964587275.1 uncultured Muribaculaceae bacterium
TCATGGTGTCATTGATTCTCCTGATATTCCGCTTAATGTATCAAGGAGTTATTTGCAGTCGGATGCTAATGTTAAAAAGATCTCTACTTACATTTCAAAGAAAGTAGCTGACAAACTGGAGGAGATATCTAAAGATCAAAAAGCAGAATATGAGGCAAAGTGGGATAATCTGAAGTTATTCGTTGAATATGGAATGCTTACTGATGAGAAGTTCTGCGAAAGAGCTCTGTCATTTGCACTCTTCAAGAATACAGATGGGAAGTATTTTAAATATGATGACTACCGCACGGCAATTGAGGCTGAACAGACTAATAAAGATAAAAAGGTTGTTCTCCTGTATACTACAAATCCTACCGAACAGTATCAGTATGTAGAGGCTGCAAAAGGTAAAGGCTATGATGTTCTTGTATTTGATGGACCTCTTGATGCTCATTTTGTCAACCTTCTGGAAGTTAAGATTAAAGATACAGTTCTTGCCCGTGTTGATTCAAACAGCATTGACAAACTGATAGAGAAGGAGGAGAAAGCAAAGGTAGAACTGACGGATGATCAGAAAAAGCATTTGAAGGAGGTATTTGAAGCTATTTTACCAAAGGAATACAAGTATGAAATTACTGAGGATAACCTCGGTGAGACATCACAGCCTGTTCTTATTACTCAGAGTGAGTTTATGAGAAGATACCGTGATATGGCGTCTGTAGGTGGAGGCTTGAATTTTTATGGTGAATTACCTGATACGTATAATATTGTGGTAAATGATGAAAATCCTGTTATTAAAAAGATTAAGGCGTCTGAAGAGGGTTTGAGTGCAGACAATAAGCTACTTCAACAAGTTACAGATCTGGCCTTACTTTCAAATAATATGTTGAAAGGCAAAGCTTTGAGCGACTTTATCAAGCGCAGCGAAGAGCTTCTTAAATAATTTATATCCTGAAAGCAGATCAGTATTTGCTTTCGGATGATTTTATATTGCCAAGGGTTGGATTGACCTGTTTAATGTCAGTACTTCCCTTGGCAAATAATTTTAATATGTTGCCGATAATATTATCAATCTGATCCTGATCTTTTAGTGCTTCGATCGGAAATCCGAGGCTTACACATTTATAATCATCGCCGCAGTAAGCTACCCCCGCTGAAATGTTATTGTCTGCGTATCTGAAAACAGTAAAAGAAGTCTTGTCTGCCGGTACGAGGCCATCGGGTGTCTCTACGCAGTAGCGCTCAGGGTTAGGTTCAGTATAAAATGAATAGCGTACTATAGGAAAAGCAAAAGGGTTCTGTACGCTCTTTACCTTTCCGGTTGCGCTTGCATAATTGGTCATCCATTTATATTTCAGGATGTTTTGCGCAAATTCCTGTTCAGGAAGAATAGTCGATTTTATAAAGGAAGAATCAAGTTGAAAGTCATAAATCTTATCCCACAGATCGCTTGCTATGTTTGCGCCGGAGACAATCAGATTGCCTCCCTGATGACAATAGGCTGTTATGGAACGTCTTAATTGGGCAGGGAAGACCTCGTACAAAAGAGCTGAAGTACGGCATGATGTATCTGACGGAGATGCATTATCTCCAAATTTCTTTCTCCCAATCATAGTCCTAATTTCTTTTCCTGTGATTATATCTACTATAGGATAGAGTTTCAGGTCTGTATAGCCGTCACAGACCGATTTTTTACTTGATGAAACAAAGTTGTAACCTGCTCGGAGCATTGCTGCGCCATGGATAAGAGGATAGTCAAATGTATTTCCCGCAATTACCATAGTCTCGCAATCAGCGTATGAAGCGCCGAATCCGGGTGCATCGTCATCCATCCAGGGGATTTCCCTGCGAAACTCATGCATTGCCCCGATATAGGAGATATCTCTTAAATATGGAACTCCACCATCGATATAATTAACAAAACCGGCTCTTGAAGAGTCTCTTGTAGCAAAACTTGACGGAGCGGATATTCTGTCAAATGCATTGACAATCATCACCGTCTCTGAACTTGGAATAATTGGCGCTCCTACCGAAAGAATCTCCGAAGGGAAGCTTTCTCCACCTTTATTTACAGCCGTTACTTTGAAGCTGTATATTTTCCCCGGCTCTATCTCAACTCTGTAGCCATCTTTGTTGCTGTATGTGCCATTATCAAATCCGTCCAGGTTTGACCCGGGAATATTCTTTGTATTACCGACACTATCCAATTCAGTTATTCGCTGATATACAATATATCCATCAGGTGATGCGGTTGATTCCAAAGGATCTTCACTCCCTTTCCAGTAGAGATAGACAACGTTATGATTTTCATCACAGCCCTCATCTTCTTTGTAGAATTGCGTAGAGAACGAATTGACAGGCAACGGCTGGACAACATATTTTGTATCATTGACATAGGAGAGGTATCTCAACATCCCTTTATATATTGCGCGAGAGACTGTAAATCTGAATGATGGGTCAAGTCCATACCTCATATCTGCAAAGTTCTGATGGGAGAGGAGTTCCAATAGCATTGAAGGCACTTCCGGAGAACGTGATTCAGCGTATGTTTTATCCCATAATCCACGTCTGTTCCATTCCGGTTCGTAAAAAGCGCGAATATCATCGACTATCTGAGTCTGGACAATATCAGTCAGCTCTCTTGCGATAATTCTGTCTCCCTTGTATATGTATTTCTCTTCGTCATTGGAAACTCTTGTATAAATAGCTAAAGTGCCTATTATTGAAT
>CAZPLM010000234.1:0-2692 GCA_964587275.1 uncultured Muribaculaceae bacterium
TACCATGATACGAACCTGTTGTCTCTAACTGCATAGTTATTTCCATAGGTAAGTGTATATAAAGTCGGTTTTCGACCAAACAGCATATCTCCTGCAATATTGCCGACATTGTTGTTATAATCACTTAAATAGAATCCTGAATTATATGTTGATGATACAGGATTATAGCCAAGTCTTGTAGGCATATAAACATACTCGTATGTATCTCTGCTGATCTCACCACCGACAATCGCGCTTACTCTGTGCTTTGAATTGTCAAATTCCTGTTTGTAATTCAACTGACCTCTGATTACCCATGATTCTATTGAACTGCGGTTTTCATTTATCATACCTCCTTCAGGAATATAATGTTTTGTAGGATTGGTTGCAGATGTACCGTCAATATAGGCCATTCTCATCATATAAAAATCAGAATCATAAATTGTTCTGTTTGTCGTATATCCTTTTATCCATGAACCTCCGATACTGCCTGTAAGAAAATCAAAGAATTTGACATTGAGATCACCGCCAAGACGTACTTTCATATTTTCAGCTGTTGCCATCCCTTTATTAAGATCAGTTTCAGGACAATAGTTGACATTATTAATACCCTGGGCATCGTAAGTGGCAATTTTCTTCTGTCCTGCAGGATTCCAACTTATTGCGTTGCCTCCATCATCATACAACTGAGTATAAGGGTATATATTTGAAGTCGAGCTAAATGAAGTCAAAGTTGACAACTGGTCATAAGTTGTATTCGAATTAGAATAGGTAATATTGGCAAACGCCCTGAAAGAAAACCATTTATTTGGCTTCCACGTATTGCCGAGATCGACTATCATATTAGAATTATCATTGTGAATCAAATTTCCATACTCTTTAGTATATCTTAATGATGCGTTGAAGTTATTATTCTGCGTGTTGCTTGAAAGAGTAATGTTATGTTGCTGACTCTGTTTAGGTCTGATCAGATATTCACCAATTTGTGACAGCGCATCATTTTTCTTCATTTGTGCTATCTGAGCTTCCGCGTCAGAAGTTGAGATCCAGCCTTTATCCATTGCCATCAACAGATATGTATAATCAGGAACCTTGTAGTAATTGTTGTATGACGAATTTTTATATGAAGGGTTCTGTTGGTAAAGGTCCAATTCAGCATCCATATAATCAGCCGTACTTGCAAGATTCAATTTTGAAAGATCTGGCTTCAATGTAACACTGTATGTCCCTTTATATCCGAAATTGAATGTTCCTTTCTTTGCTTCCTTTGTTGTAATGACAATAACACCGTTTGATGCACGTGCACCATAAATTGAGGCAGCAACCGCATCCTTTAGTACTGTTATGTTCTCAATATTGTCAGGGTTGACAGAACTCAGTCCTACACCCTGTCCAATCAAAGGATACCCGTCAACTACGATAAGAGGGTCTGTCACTCCATTAATGGTTGACACACCACGAATCTCAATATTTCCATCTTTTGTCAACACCATACCGGCAGACTGTCCTTCAAGGATAGACTGAACTGATGACTGAAGTTTATTTTCAATCTTTTTGGAAGTGACAACAGCGTATGAACCTGTTGAACGTTCCTTTGACAATGTCTGATATCCTGTTACAACTACATCCTCAAGAGCTATTACATCGACTTTCATCTGAATATTGAGAGTTGCAGCCTTTGTTGCAGGAATCGCAACTGTAGCCATACCTATCATTGTAGCTTCGATCACATCTCCCTCAGCAGCCTCAATCGAATAATTGCCGTCCAGATCGGATAATGCAATGGCGTTGGTTTTGGTATTCTTTACCGCTGCGCCGATTACAGGGTCGTTTGTCCCCACTTCCGTAACAGTACCTTTAATCTTTTGGGCAGGTACTGCCTTCATAGCTTTCTGAGTTGCATTCTTTACAAGAACGACCTGATTGCCTTTAATTTGGTATCCGATTGATACCGGCTTGAATACTTTGTCAAACAAAGCAGTCGCGCTTTCATTTTCAGAGTTGACAGTTACTTTGTAATCGTTAAGATTAAGTTCGTCAGTATAGACAAACCTGTAATTGCTCTGTTTTGTTATGCTTTCAAGAACCTGCGACAGAGGAGCATCCTTGACATTGACTGTAACTCCGCTCTGTGCAAAAACCGTTGAAGACAACAAAACTGCGCAGACCACAACTAATATCCTGCGACCTGCGTTTAAAAGTGATTTTTTCCTCATAATAGTTTTTTCGTAAATTTTGGTTTCAATAATAAGACACAGCAATTATATTTTCCCTTATTTTTTATTTAATTTTTTTTTGCTGTAAAAGTAAGGAAAAACGAAGATCGTGTGTCTAATTAATGTAAGAAGTGAAGAAATGGAAAATTGTCCTATATTTGTTACCGCAAATCTGAAGAACGAGACCATGTCCATTCCCATTCGTAACAAAGAGATTCGATCTGCAGAATATAATGCTCTCTTTCAACGGGCATATTCCGATAATCTGCAGAAAGTTATTTTTTTTGCTCAAAGTTACGTGAATGACATGTCAGAAGCTCAAAATATTGCTCAGGACGTATTCGCCAATTTCTGGAAAAATATTGAAAATGTAAACAGGGAGACTTATCCATCATATCTATTTGCATCAACCAAAAATTTATGTCTCAACCATTTACGTAAGAAGAAAAATGCCACAAAATACAACGGCATAACTATTGCCGAGAAGACTGCAGACC
>CAZPLM010000235.1:0-2686 GCA_964587275.1 uncultured Muribaculaceae bacterium
ACCTTGTTGCTATCATTGACTGGAATCACCAGCAGATTGACGGCACGACAGAAGAAGTCCAGAGCCTCGGTGACCTGGATGCCAAATGGCGGGCATACGGCTGGGAAGTTATTAATGCAAACGGGCATGATTTCAAATCAATTGCAGAAGCATTTGACAAGGCCAAAAAGCTCGGAGGCAATGGGAAACCTGTCGTTATTCTTTTCCATACTGAAATGGGACATGGTGTGGATTTTATGGCCGGAACCTGCAAATGGCACGGGAAAAATCCTTCTCCCGAACAGTGTGAACAGGCATTGGCTCAATTAGAAGAAACATTAGGCGATTTTTAGCTGCGCCGCAGAACAATTTATACAAAAGACTATTATGTACGAAAATACAGGAAATAAAGATACACGCTCAGGTTTTGGCGCAGGAGTCGCCGAATTGGGACGCACAAATCCTAAAGTCGTAGCTCTCTGTGCAGACTTGACAGGATCTCTCAAATTAGAAGAATTTGCGGCAGAACATCCGGAAAGATTCTTTGAATGCGGTATTGCCGAAGCAAATATGATTGGCATGGCTGCAGGACTTGCAATTACGGGCTATATTCCATTTGCAGGATCATTCGCCAACTTTGTAACAGCAAGGGTTGCTGACCAGGTCAGACAATCAATCTGCTACTCACATACAAATGTCAAGATCGGGGCTTCACACGCAGGAGTTACTCTTGGCGAAGATGGGGCGACTCACCAGACAATGGAAGATATCGGAATTATGCGAATGTTCCCCGGTATGGTAGTTCTCAACCCCTGCGACTACAATCAGACTAAAGCGGCAACCATAGCTGCAGCAGAATATAATGGACCGGTCTATATCCGTTTCGGCCGTCCTAAAGTACCTAATTTCACACCCGCAGATCAGAAGTTCGAGATTGGAAAAGCGCTTAAGCTTTATGACGGTAATGATGTGACTATCATTGCGACAGGCCACATGGTCTGGGAAGCAATACAGGCGGTCGAGACTCTTAAATCAGAGGGTATTTCAGCCGAGCTTCTTGATATTCATACCATCAAGCCTTTGGACAAAGAGGCGATCCTGACTTCCGCTTCAAAAACAAAAGCGGTGGTTTGTGCTGAAGAGCATTTGATCGCAGGAGGTCTCGGGGAAGAGATTGCAGGGCTGTTCGCACGCGAACTCCCTACAAGAATGGAATTTGTGGCAGTTGATGATAAATTCGGGCAGAGCGGCAAGCCGGCACAACTTTTGTCCGCTTACGGACTTGATGCCGCACACATTTGCGAAGCAGTCAGAAGACTACGGTAAGCGGCTACTGATGTTTCATTTTTATGGAAGACAGGGAGATTATGGAGCTTTATCGTTCCGGCGAGGAACGGCAGGCATTTAATCTGATTGTCAGAAAGTACAAAGAAAGGCTTTACTGGCATATCAGAAATATTGTCTGTATTCATGAAGATGCAGATGACCTCCTCCAAAACACATTTATTAAGGTGTGGAACAATCTCGATTCATTCAGGGAAGACGCCAAACTTTACATCTGGATATACAGGATCGCCACCAATGAAGTCATCACCTTCCTGAATAAAAAAAAGTTATATACCTTCCTCTCGTTTGACAGAGAATCTGCAACATTTGAAAACAAACTGAAGGCAGATCCGACATTTAACGGAGATGAGACTCAGCTTGCTCTGAGAAAAGCTATCAATTCTCTGCCTCCAAAGCAGAAAAGCGTTTTTTGCATGAGATATTTCGGAGAAAAAAAATACGAGGAAATTGCAGAGATAATGAATACCTCCGAAGGCTCCCTTAAAGCCTCATATCACCATGCATATAAGAAGGTTGTTGATTATTTAAAAGATAATATCGACTTGAGCGATTAAACTTTTTAGTGATTTTTCAGTCTAATAAAGCAATGAAACAAGATAATCATATTACACCTGATGACTTGAAAATGAGACAAAGTCCGTTTTCAGTACCTGAGGGTTATTTTGATTCTGTTGAAGAGCGTATTTCAAATGCCGTCTTCAAAGAAGATACAACTCAACAAAAAGGAAGCGTATGGAATTATTTAAAACCCGTCCTTTTGCTTGCCTGCTCATTCTGCCTTATTTTCGGGATCGGATATGGAATATTATCGCTTAGCGGCGTAACAGCCGGCGTTGCCGATACTGATTCCGAATTATCAGCTGAATATTCCATGATTGAGGCAGGCTATCTGGATCCCTCTTTTATAGATTATATTGACGAATATAGTCTTGAAGAAGAACCGGAAGGTGAGATTGAATATGAAGATGATGAAATCATCAATTACTTCACTGCCGCCGGCAGTTCTGAAAATTATCTCATCAACTATCTTGCATCACTCGAATAGTGTCCAATAAAAAACAGTTAGAAAGTATGAAAAAGATTTTAACAATTTGCATCATTTCACTTTTCTGCTTCACGAGTTTTGCTCAGGGAGGAGAAAATGGTAAAGCTAAAAGACCTGAAGATAATAGAGGTGACAAAATTCAGAGTGAGAAGATTGCTTTTTTTACAAATTTTCTTGATCTGACTCCGGAAGAAGCACAAGCCTTCTGGCCTGTTTACAACAATTATACAAAAGAAATCCAGGCTGCTCATCAGGAGAGCAAAAAGGCATTGTTTGAACTGCGTAAAGATCTTAAAAACAATGCATTAAGTAACA
>CAZPLM010000236.1:0-2681 GCA_964587275.1 uncultured Muribaculaceae bacterium
AAGAGGATATGCATAAAATGGCTGAGGCCAACAAAGCATTTGCTCACTTCCGTTTCTAATGAAAGGTATTTCCAATGGCAAGAGATCTTAGATATACAAGAAATATCGGTATCATGGCCCACATTGATGCCGGAAAAACCACGACATCCGAGCGTATTCTCTATTATACAGGGAAGAACCACAAGATTGGCGAGGTGCACGATGGGGCTGCTACAATGGACTGGATGGCCCAGGAACAGGAGAGAGGTATTACAATTACATCTGCAGCCACGACTGCCTTTTGGCATTATGGCGGCGAGAAGTATCAGATAAACCTGATTGACACTCCGGGTCACGTTGACTTTACAGTTGAGGTTGAAAGATCTTTGAGGGTTTTGGACGGGACTGTCGCTACTTTTTGTGCGGTAGGTCGTGTTCAACCTCAATCGGAAACAGTATGGCGTCAAGCCGACAAGTACCGCGTTCCGAAGATTGCTTATGTCAACAAAATGGATCGTACAGGAGCAGATTTTCTTGCAGTAGTAGATGAAATCCACGAAAAACTCGGTGCGCGTCCTGTTCCAATCTGTCTCCCTATAGGAGCGGAGGAACATTTCGAAGGGATTATTGATCTTATAAGTATGAAGGCTATTTACTATAATGACAGTAAAGAGCTGGTTAATTTTGAGGTCAAAGATATTCCTGAGGAGATGAAGGCTGATGCCGAGGAATGGAGAGGTAAACTTATTGAGTCGGTTGCCGAATATAACGAAACACTTCTTGAGAAGTTTTTTGACAATCCTGCATCTATTTCTGATGAAGAAATCATTTCAACATTAAGGAAAGCAACTGTAAATATGTCAGTTGTTCCTGTATGCTGTGGTTCTTCATTTAAAAATAAAGGGGTACAGTTCCTTTTGGATGCAGTCGTCCGTTATCTCCCATCTCCGCTTGATAAAGCGCATATCGTGGGAAAAGATCCGAGAACAGATAATGAGGTTGAACGTCATCCGAGAGTTGAAGATCCATTCTGCGCTCTGGTGTTCAAGATTGCAACAGATCCTTTTGTCGGCCGTCTCGCTTTCATGAGAGTTTACTCGGGAAGGCTTGATGCCGGTTCTTATACGCTTAATACGCGTACAGATAAGAAGGAACGTGTCGCAAGGTTGTATCAAATGCACTCTAATAAACAGAATCCTATTGAATTTGTTGAGGCGGGTGATATTTGTGCAGCAGTCGGTTTTAAGGATCTGCGTACAGGAGATACGATTTGTGATGAGAATAAACCTGTTGTTTTGGAAAGAATGGTATTCCCGGCACCTGTGATCGGACTTGCTGTTGAACCTAAAACACAGAAGGATCTTGATAAACTCGGTATCGCTCTTGGCAAACTTGCTGAAGAGGACCCTACATTTACAGTCAAATCTGATCCTGACTCGGGGCAGACAATAATCAGTGGTATGGGTGAACTTCACCTTGATATCATTGTTGACCGTCTTCGTCGTGAGTTTGGAGTTGAGATTAATCAGGGTGCGCCTCAGGTTACATATAAAGAGGCTATCACCGGCACTTATCGTCACAGAGAGGTGTTCAAGAAACAGACTGGTGGCAGGGGTAAATTTGCCGACATTATTATTGAAATATCTCCTGCAGATGAAGGAGTCACCGGACTTCAGTTCCTTGACGAGGTTAAGGGCGGTAATATTCCGCGTGAATATATTCCTGCAGTAGAAAAAGGATTCAAAGCCGCTATGGCAAATGGTGTTTTGGCCGGTTATGAGGTGACTTCGATGAAGGTAAGACTTATCGACGGATCTTTCCACCCGGTTGATTCAGACGCTCTTTCATTTGAAATCTGCGCCCGTCAGGCATTCCGTCATGCTGTACCTAAGTGCAGCCCTGTATTGATGGAACCTATTATGGATCTTGAGGTTGTAACACCTGAGGATTATATGGGTGATATTGTCGGCGACCTTAATCGTCGTAGAGGTCAGATCCTTAATATGGATTCTAAAGGTAATGCAAGAATCATCAAGGCAGCTGTTCCACTTTCGGAACAATTCGGCTATGTTACTGTTTTGAGAACACTTTCTTCAGGCCGTGCTACAAGCACCATGGAATTCTCTCATTATGCAGAGGTTCCTGCTTCACTTGCTAAGGAAATTATTGAGAAACAGGGCGGTAAAAGCCATGATGATGAAGATGAATAATAAAATAAATAAAAATAATGAGTCAGAAAATCAGAATTAAATTGAAATCTTATGATCATGCTTTGGTTGACAAATCAGCCGACAAGATTGTAAAGACTGTAAAGGCTACCGGTGCAGTGGTAAGCGGTCCTATTCCACTTCCAACTGATAAGAAGATCTTTACTGTCAACCGTTCGACTTTCGTTAACAAGAAAGCTCGCGAACAGTTTGAACTCAATTCTTTTCGCCGTTTGCTCGATATCTACAGCTCAACACCAAAAACTGTTGACGCTTTGATGAAACTTGAGCTTCCAAGCGGTGTTGAGGTTGAAATTAAAGTTTGATAAACATTTAAAGACACTTTCTTTTACAAAGTATTTTTTTATCTTTGTAAATGGTACAAGAAATATATCTTTTGCATATATCAATTTATATACATCATAGATAGTTTCGGTCCCGTAGCTCAGTTGGTTAGTAGCACCTGACTCATAATCAGGGGGTCACTGGTTCAAG
>CAZPLM010000237.1:0-2675 GCA_964587275.1 uncultured Muribaculaceae bacterium
CTGACAATAAAGTACTTCACTATATAATGGTCCCTCGAAATCATCCAGTCATCAGTATAGCATCACAGTAGATATCAACGACTTAACAGTCACCGACGCTGCCTGCCCCCTACCCTGTACACGCCTATCCTTCACCACACTTCATCCATCATTACATATTAAAATAATAAGAGGGTATCGGCTTACATGATACCCTCTTATGTGGCTTGCTTATCATTAACTCAAAAACCATAACTATGTTATGCCATGGCTTACATAACAACACAAATACCCATCAGATTGTCTAACATGAGCAAGCCGTTATGTTTTCACTGCAAAAATAGAGAGTAATATCCCCATCCGCAATCGCCTAAAATGGTGATTGTTGATATTTCCATTAACCATTATTTGTGATTACCTTTAATTTCATCACAAAGTTCCTCTACTAAAACTGACATACTTTATTCTTTACACACCAATCCCATGCCCGTGTTTGAATCGGGCGGAGAATACCTATGGCAAAGGCGTCACTCCGTGGGCAATACGGAAGTTATCCGCCCCCCCGCATAATAAGAATGTTTGAAGCAATCGCAGTACTGTGCTATGCCGCATTGACCACAATGTGGCTGTTCCATTGAACGCCACCATATTTATTTCCACCTATAATGTATCTGAGGGTGAAATCAGATTATTCATAATGGCATAGACAGTCAGGCCGGCTATTGATTTTATACCCGTTTTATGCGAAATGTTTTTGCGGTGGGATATGACTGTATGAATAGAAATGTTGTGCAAATCGGCAATTTCCTTATTGGATAAACCTTGTGCAACTGAAATCAAAATTTCGCGTTCGCGACTTGAAAGTTCGCAACTGCTGTTCGTATGGCCTTCTTCTTCAATCTGGCTGATTGTCGCCTGCAACTTGTGAACAACCTGTTGAGAAGAGTCATAAACTGAAATAACTGTATTGAAATCAGACAGTTGCTCATCACTGTGAAGTGTGTGTACAATTGCAGCAAGTATAATGCTGCGGTCTGGAACAGAAGTACGTAACGAGCGAGTCAATGCCGAAAGCAGACAGGGATCAATAATTATCAAATCAGGGATTGTAACAGATAGCCTTTCAATGCAATACGGCATATCGACCTCACATTCCACAACATTAAATATCTTCGTTTCGGCCAATATGGATTTCAGACCTTCGCTTATAATCTCCGAAGATTCAACTATAACAACTCTTTTGCGGCTACTCATTGTGTTCGAGTTTTAAGGCAAGCGGGATTAGAATCCTGTTTTCAATCAACGTATGTTTGGCAAAATCATCCTCTAATTGCAGAATACTGTATATCAAATCATACCGCAAATCAGATCCACCGTCGTCCGGCAAATATTTGATAATAATGTTCTTCAAATCACCAAGTTTTTCCTGAATATCGCTATGATTATCCTTGAACTGCATTATTGAATAATCGGATTTTTCACCTTCAAGAAGCCGTTTTATGTATGGCATCACAACTTCCTCTTCGTAAGTGAAGTGAATATCCACTTCGTGACGATAATCATTGAAAAACTTTAAAAGCACATTGCGATTCTTTTCTTCGCATCGATCAGTCAATTTACGAACTTTTGCATCAAGATTCGGAAAGGACAACTCGGTGTAGAAAGTATGTGAATTGTGAAGATACCTAATAATGTTTGGGAGATCCGTACGGGAAAGAGTCTGTATTAAAGGCAAATAATTTGGTATTGAATAGACTTTACACACAAGCAGAAACAGTTGCGGCGATATATCATACTTACGACACACTTCTGCTATACTTCGGTCGCCGAAGCCCAACCTTATACCGAAACGAGACATAACAAAAAGCAGATTATAATCCACCTCAACTATCTCAGCGAGCCTTGTCGCTTCTGTCCATTTTTCACTTTTATTTTCCATAATTAATTATAAACCCGTATTTCTTTTTGGAAACCAACCTTTTTTAACCCGTTTACGCTGTTCAAACAGCTCTCCTATCCCCCACAGCGAAGAAAATGCAAATACTCCGCATAAAATGGAGATGATAGTGTTGTTAATCAATAACGATGCGACTATGCCGATAAGACCGGCAAGCAGAAACATCCACCAGCATCTGACGCCGATGTAATATTCGGCTTTTATCACGATCGGATGGAAAATCCCTATAATCAAAAAGGTACAAATACCTACAATCAAGCCGTCAAAATTCATATTCTATATTTTAAGGCAAAGATAGAGCAATTTTTATTAATAGATCCGAGTATACATTCTCTCGAGTGGTTCACGGTTATGACTAAAATATTGGCCATAATTACATACCTTTGTTTTGTGAAACTGCTTATTATAGAAGATGAACGGAAATTGTCTGAAAGTATCGCCAGCTACCTTGCCGGGGAGGATTACTTATGCGAACAGGCCTTTTCCTACAAAGATGCTGTCGAAAAAATAGATATTTACGAATACGACTGCATACTTTTGGATTTGATGCTGCCAGATGGAAACGGTCTTGATATTCTGCGTCAAATCAAGCAACAAAACAATCCTTCAGGGGTAATTATTGTTTCAGCCAAGGATTCAGTAAAAGATAAGGTTGAAGGGTTGAAAATCGGCGCAGATGACTATCTGTCCAAGCCGTTCAGCCTGCCGGAATTGAGTATTCGTATCTATGCTCTGATGC
>CAZPLM010000238.1:0-2667 GCA_964587275.1 uncultured Muribaculaceae bacterium
TCACTATCCTTATATATTGCCCCTCCCGAAGAGCCAGCAACATAATTACCGAACTTTGCCCCTTGCAGGTATGTCAATATGCCAGCAACTGTGTCATCGTTTAACCTCGACACGAATTCTTCTATAAGTCGCAACGATGAGTAGGTATTTGTGTCAGATGGTTCGGTCGCGTAATCGTTTAGCGTTATAAGATCAATACCACCTCCAATGGCCCATACAGGATCCTCGTCCGTCCCGACATTTATTAAATTTGTATTACGAATCAACTGTGATAGATTTAGCAGCTCAAGTGTTGATTCGTCAGAGTCCATGTTTCTTGTTATGAATATGTCGCTATCGAAATAAATGCCACCTTCGCCCTGCAGGTGCAGCGGGTAAGAAGCATCACCAACCATCAGATGCCGGCCAGTCACTTCACCTGTCGTGTCAGTTTCCTCCACTACCTGTAGTCCAGAGATTGACAGATAAGTGCTTTTTGTCTCACCCGTAGTAGCGTCAATTGCCTCGACAAGGCAGTACAGTCGAAGCTGATCCTTTACATCTGCCGCGAGAAGCAGCCGTATGTTTCCATCATCTCCATCACGTTCAAGAAGTGTTTTCCAACTGTCATCACTTCCGCTGGCAGCTTCTGCCGCTATAGCGACTGTAGCACTTTTCAGAATTGCTGACGCTGACAATCCCAGAGAGCGCAATCTTTTACTTCGCGGGCGTGCTTTACGAGCGCTGGTCTTTATATTATATTGATTCGTAGCCATCTCTATTCCTCATATTCCAAGGCCTCATAATTCTCCTCTCCGAGCTCGACCATCTTTATCTGACTCGTATTTTCTGCAAGGTCCTGCACATCAGATGCCAGCAAAAACTTACCTTCAGTATTATTATCACCCAGTATGCCGAATGCATCAAGTAATGTAACCGTGCCGCTTAACACGCTCTTGCGAGATGCATACTGACTGTAAATTGTTCCGAGAAGTAGCCTCTCGAGCCTGTCCGTAACACCAGCTCTATTAAATGTGTTGTACACATATGAAGAGGAGAAGATCAATCCTTTACCTGTTGCTGCAGCAACCTTATCATCAAGAGTACCAATTATAGTATCAACTGTTAAGTTCTCACTTGCCAGGGCATTGATATATGCTGAATCCTCCTGTTCTTCCAGATCCAGTGTCGTACCATTCTTTTTTACAAGAGTTATCTTCGCATCCTTGTATGCTACCCAGCGTATCAATGGATAGTTAGTCGTATCATAACGACTATTCTCCGTGTCGTAGATCAGTACGCCTGAATAAACAGACATATCCAAATAACCACCAACGACAGGCAGATCGATATATTCGCCATCAGCCATCTTGCTCCAGTTGGACGGCAGATCTGCAGTCGTATGCCCGATGCATCGCTTGTTAGTTGCCCATCCACCAAGACCACTCTTCTTTTTGCGATCTTCGTAGTCATAATAAGCAAGCCAAAAACAACCGGGGGATCCTTCACCGGCAACCCATCTTGTATTACCGTTAGTAACGCTGTACTTAGATGACAGCATTAGACCACCATTCTCAAGATGATATAAGGCATTGCCTTCAGAATCACGAAGGGTGATCATCGCAGGTATGTAAGCTAAGTTTGCCCGGGCTTGCAGTGTCTTGTAATTACCTGACTCGTTGTACTTACCTGCATCTTCAAATGGATTATAACGAGAATCAAATAGTAGATCGAGATTAATCCTTAATTTAAATTTTCCTCGAGAACCATTTACTGGAGTGACATAATTCAAATACCCGAGAGGCAACGTGAAAATTTTATCACCTATGAACTGAAGATCTGAATTCATAGGACTGCAACCCGCATTGAGCACTTGTGTGGTATATCCAGATGCGAGGGACTTGTCACCCCTTACATATCCCCAGAGTACTCCAGCGCAATCACTGCCTGAATAGGCTGCCTCTATGTCAAATAATACAGCCGAGCTTTCAAGCGTAATGCCCGTTGCATTTACATAACTGCCCTGGCGTATAGTAAACCCATCGAGTATAGCCTCTTCCAATGCTCCCACCTCCTCATAGCTCAGCTTGAAAGTAATTCCATCACCGCTTGTGCCGTTTACCTCAAGTGAACCATCAACAACATTCGCAGATGAATATGGAGAAAAAGTCACCTTAGCATTGTTATATACCCTGTCGACTGTCAGATGTGCGTCATCTGACTGCCATACGACATTCTGCTTAATCAACGAATAAACGCTGTTTAAATCATATATATATACCTTTCCTGCACGTTGTATAATACGTAGCGCGAAAGGTTTCAGAAGTCCTTCAAGCACTTCTGAAATTGTCATCGGGTCACCATCCTCGTCATAGAAGTTATCGTTAGATAAGATCACGTCATCAAAGTTAAGTGCATTGTATTCGTCTTTCTGTATTGAGATATAACGCACGATGTCCGTGTAGTTGATCCCGGCAGCGGCGATGCATGCTGTCAGAATTGTATTAAAGGATTCGCGACCTGTCCGCGACCATTTAAGTCTGTCCAAAGCTCCGAAATCTGAAAAAGTAAACTCTACGATATAGTTTTGATTGTATGCATAAGGTTCTTCGTAAATTTCCGTATCCAGTGTTCCTGACCAGTATAGTATACTGTCCTTATATACATCCAGACGAATGTCGCCTGTAG
>CAZPLM010000239.1:0-2595 GCA_964587275.1 uncultured Muribaculaceae bacterium
TCCGGTCTCTGGCTACAAATATGGCTGTTTTTGTCGCCACTACCTGCTTTTTTCAGACTCCAGCGACAAAACAGGCACTTTTTGTTGCCAGCTATTGAACTGAATCAGATCTTCACAAGTTTCGGACGGGTCAATTCCTCTTTCAGATTAATCTTTAGTTTCTAATTCGAAAATATCATTCACTGATTTTTTAAAATAGTTGGATATTTTAAGTGCAAGTACTGTAGATGGAATGAATTTCCCTAATTCTACAGCATTGATTGTCTGCCTACTAACGCCAATTGCATCTGCAAGTTGCTGTTGTGTGATATTTGCTATGGCTCTTTCGATCCTAAGGATGTTTTTCATTTCGCCTCTCTCCTTATTTTTAGCATTTTTATTCTAAAAATAATAATGTACAAAATAAATATTGTAATTGGATTGACTAATGATTGAAGAATTATTGTGCCTTTCATGGATATAAAATGAAATGATGCGCTGAAGGCAAGAACTATGGAGTTTAAAATAAATAATACGAAAGAGAGATATACAGCTATGACGATCGATGAATATCTGACTGTCAAGATATACTCGTCTTCTTCCTTTTCTCTTGAAAAAGCGATCAATAGTGCTGATGAATAAAAGATAACCCTTAATAAAAGCGTCAAATAATGACTGTTATTTTGAGAGACTATGTGTAACACATTAAAGCTATACATCCCAACAAAGAATGTTATGATGCCGAAGATAAACAGGCACCAACCAATTGGTTGACAATAGTGTGGTAATAGATAGAGTTTCTGCTTCATATTTTTATTATTGTTTTATACAAAGATAAACTAATTTTTTAAGGACAAATAAACTATACAAAACGACAAATATACATTACAAAAGGTGGTTACTAAATGATTTATTTGTGAGGTCTGCAGCTGAAGCTGTTTGAAAATCTTCCGCCGGCGACAAAACAGGCTGTTTTTGTTGCCAGCCACTGCTTTTTCCGGCCCCCGGTAACAAATTAAGCCGTTTTTGTCACAAGCGAGGATATTTGTGTCTCCACTTTTTCATGTATAACCATTGCGGTCTCTCAGGATCATCCTGGCTTAGGTGGCTGCTCTATGCCATGATGACGTTTTTCTTTGTGATCGTTATTTAGCTGTTCTTTAGGACTTTAAGTTCATGACCTCATGCGATTTCGGGGATGAGGTGGGGTATGGAATCAGCTGATAGTCAGCAAGTAACTGATCACATTGCCCATAATACGGGCGGGTATGTCGGGGTATGCCCTGGGACGACAGGTGAATTACGCTGGCGATATGATGTTGGGTACGGGAGGGGTATGCCCTGGGACGACAGGTGAATTACGCTGGCGATATGATGTTGGCTATGGTGGTGAATTAAGAAAGTATGAGAATATAGCTGGCCGTTGGTGCGCGAAGGTGGCTTTTCTGGCACGAAAGTGGAATGGCCTTTTTGGTACGAAAGTGGAGCGTTTTTTTGAGAAATAACATAAAAATATTTTAAAAATTATTGAGGATGCCTTATCTTCGTGCCTCCTCATTCAATTATATTAATTAATACCAATTTACCCAATGAATAAATCCGGCAGAGCTTTTTGTTTTAATGGCGAAGGTGTAAACTGCGCCACTATTGTTGACAGTTTCAGTTTGAAAAATCTTTTTCCCAAGTGGAAAGAGCTCTATAATGACAGATTTGTAAGTACGGAAGAGGCAATAACAAATATAAAAGATGGCGACAATATCGTTTTCGGCCATTCGGCTGCGGTTCCGCAGATGGTGCCGCAGGCATTGGCTGAACACTATAAATCATTCAGCAAAGTTAGAATATATCATATGCTGACATTTGACAAAGGACCATGTTATCTGCCGGAGATGAAGGAGAGCTTCAGGCACATTACCAATTTTGCCGGAGCAAATACAAGAGAGGCTATCAAGGATAAGAGAGCCGATTTTGTTCCAAGTTTCTTCTCGACTGTTCCAAGGCTCTTTGATACCACTTTCCCGATAGATGTGGCTGTTATTCAGGTCTCATATCCGGACAGAAACGGCAACTGCAGTTTCGGTACCTCCTGCGATTACACAAAGCCGGCAGCTGAAAAGGCTAAATTTGTCATAGCTGAGATGAACGAACAGCTTCCGTTTGTATATGGGGAAAACTATATTCATATTTCCAAACTTGATGCAATCATTCCGGTCTCATATCCGCTAATTGAGATACCTATCAAGCCCATTACTGAGATTGAGAGGAAAATCGGCAACTTTTGCGCATCGCTTGTTGAAGATGGATCGACATTGCAACTTGGTATCGGTACAATCCCAGATGCCGTATTGCATTTTCTTGGGAATAAAAAGGATCTTGGAATTCATACTGAGATGTTTTCAGACGGAATAATAGATCTGGTTGAAAAGGGTGTGGTAAATGGCTCACAGAAGACACTTCATAAAGGCAAGATCATCGCAACTTTCCTTGCCGGCAGCAAACGTCTCTATGATTTCGTTCACTGCAACTCTTTTGTAGATCTCTATCCTGTTGATTATGTCAATGATCCGAGGGTTATCGGAATGAATGACAAGATGGTTTCCATTAATTCATGCATTG
>CAZPLM010000240.1:0-2580 GCA_964587275.1 uncultured Muribaculaceae bacterium
AGCTGACACCGAGAATCGCAACAGCTACAACAAAACGACTATTCGCGAATTTTATGAAAAGAATGTCGAAGTCTGGTCAATATACGAGCCTGTTCTGAAAGAGTTTTTAAGGGATGATTAAAACTCGGGGATTACTTCTTCATCCGGCTTTTTTGTTAAATTTGTAGACCCGAATATCTAAATTGACCATATTGGACGACCGTCAAATTTTATCTGATCTCTATAAAGGTTCCGAGAGTGCCTTTGATTCGCTGTTTGCAAAATATTATGCAGATCTCGTGTGTTATGCATACGGTATTACATCAGACAGGTCTGTCTCTGAAGATCTTGTGCAGGATTTTTTTATCAAATTCTGGCAACAGAAAAGATATAAGTCAATTTCCACCTCATTAAGACACTATTTGTTTTTTTCTATCAGGAATTCATGTGTCAATTACTTACGGGATAATAAAAAAACTATTTTATTGGATGACAGTATAATATTTGATGATAGTGAACCTGATTCGGATCGTGAGGATGAGGAGATAGTATTCAGGAAGATTTTCAACGCTATGGAAAAACTACCGACTGAAAGAAAGAAAATTTTCAGATTGTGTTTTCTTCATAATATGAAATATCGAGAAGTCGCTGAATTATTGGGTATTTCGATCAATACAGTAAAGGTTCAAATAGGCAGGGCACTAAAATTTTTAAGAGAAAATTCATTTTTCCTGTAATACTAAAGTTCTACTTTTGTGTCTATTAGATATGAAAGAGAATGATAGTAATATTTGGGAGATTATATCCGCTAAAATTAAAGGTGAAGAATTATCGACAGATGATAATAATGCTTTTAATTTATGGATATCCGAGTCAGAAGAAAATAAGAAAATATACAGTCAGTTATATTCATTCTATATAAAATATGGTATCCTGAAAGATATTGATACTGACGGTGCGCTAAAAAGAGTCAAATCTGCAATTCATGCGTCATCTTTAAATAAATCAAGCATTTTTAAAAGAATTATATTAAGTACCGCTGCGGCTGCTGCGATAGTTGCAGGCGTATTCATCTCAATATTCCACTATTCATCTGAAAGACAGGAATATAATTCTGAGTGCACCGCATGCAGTCTCTCTTTACATAATACCGGTAGTTCCAATGTTGTCTTAAAGATCTGTGGCGGAAAGGAGATGGAAATAACAGCGGAAAACAATATGGAAATTAACGAAGACAGGCTTAAAGCGAGCAATATTGATGGTTTACTTAAATGTCACAATGCTGTTGCAAATAAGTTAAATGTTGCTGATAATATTATCAAGACTCCGATCGGTAAAGATTATAAGTTGATTTTAAGTGATGGGACGCAGGTTTGGCTTAATTCAGATTCATACCTCTATTTCCCATCAGGTTTTGATCCGAGCGTACGTCGCATCAAATTATGCGGCGAGGCTTGCTTTAAAGTCTCAAAAAGCGCTGAATGGCCATTTATTGTAGAAACAGATAAAATAGATGTAAGAGTTACCGGTACATTCTTCGATGTTAAGGCGTATGAAGATGATGATAAATGTACAGCCACTCTTATTGAGGGATCTGTTGACGTAATAGGTAAAATTAATTCTCAGCAAAAAGTAAAACTTGTCAAGAACCAACAATTTTGTATAGACAATTTGTCCGGATATTCTGAGGTGAAAAGCGTAGATACAGGGTTATTTACCTCATGGATAGATAATATGTTTGTATTTAAAGATGTTGCATTGGGGGAGATTATGAGAGATATTTCGAGGTGGTATAAGGTGAAATATAAATTTATGGATTCCGGAGCTTCTAACATTATTATATCAGCAAGCATTGAGAGAAACAAGGGCATAGATAACATTATGGAAATGCTTGGTAGATTGAATAAAGTTTCAATAAAAAAAGAAGGGAATGTTTTTATATTAGAGTCTAAAAATAAAGTTGTTGAGCAACCCAAACTATAATACTAATTAAAAAAGCGGGGAATGTTGCCACATTACACCCGCCTTAAAACTAAATTTTTAAAAACTTTTCAAAAGTATGAAAAAAAATCTGAATTCGTGTATTCTTTTTCATGTAAAAAAGAATTTAAAGCATTCAATTTCAGTTTTTTTATTGATGACATTCTTTTTTGTACTTCAATCTTTTACCGATGTAAATGATTGTAAAGTTACAGTAAATGTTAAAAATGCATCAATAGAAGAAATTCTCTGGAAAATAAAGGAACAGACAAAACTTGAGTTTGTTTATGTTACAGAGGATTTGAAACCTTACAAAGGGATCTCATTGAATGTAACTGACAAACCACTTAAAAGTGTACTTGACGGACTCTTTAAAAACACCAATTTAAAGTATTCCGTGTCAAATGATGTCATAGTTATTGCAAGAAAAACTTCAAATGTTCACTCGACGCCTTCAGAGGGTACTGAGACAACTCAGTATATTGTCGGCAAGGTAAAAGATTCTCAGGGAATCCCTTTGCCGGGGGCCTATGTTGTCGTTAAAGGTACAAATGATTATTATTATACAGATGTTGATGGTAATTTCAAGATAGAATCATCTAAAGTTAATCCTCAGTCGCT
>CAZPLM010000241.1:0-2538 GCA_964587275.1 uncultured Muribaculaceae bacterium
CCTCATCTACTATTAGAAGGCCTAAATCCTTAAACTGCAGATCCTTATTTAGAATTTTATGTGTACCTATCAGTATATCTGTTTTTCCTGTTTTAATCTTTTCTCCAATCTCCCTGACTTCCTTTGCAGTGCGCAATCTGCTGATATAATCGATATTACAAGGGAAATCCTTCAACCTTGCTTTAAATGTCTGGTAATGCTGTAATGCGAGAATAGTGGTTGGGACAAGAACAGCTACCTGTTTGTTGTCGCATACCGCCTTAAAGGCAGCTCTTATGGCAATTTCAGTCTTCCCAAATCCTACATCTCCGCAAATCAGTCTGTCCATCGGATGAATATCCTCCATATCGGCTTTAACTGCCTGAGTAGCTTTTTGCTGATCTTCTGTATCCTCATACATGAAAGATGACTCCAGTTCCTTTTGCATATAGTTGTCATCTGAAAATGCAAAACCTCTGGTATGCATTCTTTCTGAATAGAGCTTAATCAACTCTTTTGCAATATCTTTTACCTTTGATTTAGTGCTGTTTTTAAGGTTGTCCCAAGCCTTGGTCCCTAATTTGTATATTTTTGGAGCATCTCCCTCTCTTGACTTGTATTTGGATATGCGGTGTATGCCGTGAATTGAGACAAATATCACATCATTATCTTTATAAACAAGTTTGACAGCCTCCTGTATCTTGCCGTTTATATTGGTCTTTACCAGACCCCCGAACTGCCCAACTCCGTGATCGATATGAACTACATAATCTCCTATTTGAAAAGAGCTCAGGTCATTGATGGCAAGCCTTTCGCTTCTGGCCACCTCTCTTTTCATCTTGATTTTATGGTATCTTTCAAAGATCTGATGGTCAGTGTAATAACAGTTTCTGGAAATATTGTCAATATACCCTTCGTGGATGGAAATAGCCATAAAGTCCGGATGAATATCCCCTCCCTTCTCTTGTAATATGCCTTGAAGCCTGACTGTCTGGTTCAAGTTTGGACTTAAAATATGGACTTTATAACCCTTCTCTTCCTTCAGTCTTATATCATCATAGAGAACATCGAAATTCTTGTTGAATGCAGGCTGTGGAATTACAGAGGTGAGGCTGTTGATATTTTCTTCTCCACGATTTATATTCAGATCGGTCCTGAAATCCCACAGAAGAGTTCCTTCCGGCAGGATATCATATATATCCACATAATCTTCACTGTTGAAATTTTCATAGAGATTTGGATAAATATCGACAGTTTCTATCTCTTTTATTGTACGCTGTGTATTAGAATCAAATATGCCTATTGATTCGACCTCTTCCCCGAAGAAATCTATCCTGTAAGGATTGTTGTTGGCAAAAGAAAAGATATCAATAATGGAGCCTCTCAGAGCAAATTCCCCCGGTTCGGAAACAAAGTCTACCTCTTTAAAGTTAAAATTGAAAAGCACCTCTGAAATAAAGTCATGAGATACTTTTTCTCCTTTGGAGATAGATATTATGCTCTCCCTGACTGTTTTCTTTTTCAGCACCTTCTCATCGAGAGCCTCAGGATATCCTACAATTATTACCGGTCCGTTTTGAGAGTTATTTTGTTTATCTATTAAATTCCTGTCGATGATATTTCCCGCATTCTTCAGGGCCTCATTCAATTCCTCTTTATCGCAGGGACCATTATTATAATTATCGATTGCAGAAAGAGATGCTGTCCTCTGAACTTTCAGAGAGGCATTCTTAATAGAATTTCTGGAAGAATCTCCTGTTGATGGTGGGAAAAAATAGACACATTCCTCATTGAAAAAATTATAAAGATCACTTACAAAAAAGTAGGAGCTTTTCTTGTTGTCAACAATATTCAGAGAGCTCCGGCTTAATTTCCTGATTACCGAAGAAAAATAGACGGCCTGAGAAGAAATTCCTCCCTTACAGTCCGAAATCCGTATTTCTGTAAAATTTTTCGATTTGTTCTGACTCGACTCTTCCATCTATATAAAACTTCTCCAATAAAGTATCGAATTTTTCAAATATCTTATTTTCAATTGGATATAATGTCTGAATATACCCACTTCCATTTTCATTCCAAACCTTGGAGAAATTGAAGTAATTTTTGCCGTTCCCTCTACTAACAGAAAAAATTACCTTTTTTCTATTAAGCGCCACATCGCACATTTCACAATTTTTATCTTCTTCACTTCTTTTCAACATAAACTCCGGTATCTTATCACCCTGTTCAACCATCAAAGGGACAGCAACACCAACAGGAGCATAACCGAGAACTATCCACACTACTGATAAAAGAGGATTTTCTCCTTTATTGACTCCTTTTCCAATAAAAACAGCTGAAGTGGAACGGCGTGGTATAAAGTCTTGATCTATAAACCATCCGTTATGGGCATATTCAGGATTTTTTATCAAATCAATATCGAGGAGTGAGTTATAATAACTCCTTGATAAATTATTCAATATCCATTGAGGATCAATTTTCCCATGCTTTGAATTATAATCAGCAAGAATCCTTTCGGCGCTCTCGTATCTGATATAGCCCATACCTTCATCTATTCTA
>CAZPLM010000242.1:0-2525 GCA_964587275.1 uncultured Muribaculaceae bacterium
ATTACATTAAAAGATGGCATAACTCTAAGTAATGCAAATGCGACTGAAAATAATTCAACCACGGATGAAAACGCAGTCTATGTTACAGCTTACGGCCAAAAGGAAAAAGAAACCACATCACAAGAAAAACAATCTTATAATTATAGTGAAGTCAGTGACTTTCCTAAGTTCCAGGAGAAAGATATTAATTTCTTCTCACAATGGGTAGCGAAAAATATGGTATATCCCAAAGAGGCAGTAAGCAAAAAAGAGGCTGGTAGAGTGATACTTCAATTCACCGTAGGCACAGATGGAGCCATCAAGGATGTATTTGTTTTAAATGGTGCTACCGAATCGCTTAATAAAGAAGCCGTTAGAGTTGTCTCATCTTCACCAAACTGGACTCCGGGCAAAAAAGATGGAAAACCAGTAGAAGTAATACTCACCTTTCCGGTTATTTTTCAATTAAGATAACCATTTGAGAAATCACTTTCGGGCTAAGCCCCCTATGGAAACCGATTATAATCCCCAATGGTTACAGGACAAAAGAACTCAGCAAAGCAATGTCGTATGTGAGAATGGAAGTGAGCTGGAATATTGCCACCTTTTAAAACCAATATGCTTTCGATAATTTCCGAAAGAAATTTTCCTTTATTAGTTATGAATTGTTTTCCCATATTTTTTATCTCTGACAGTGTCTTATATATTCATTGGATTTTATTACTCTCATATATAGTGATTTATAAAATACAATATCCCATTTTTCGTCAATTAGTCTGACAGTAACTATTATCAATCATTACTCTTCAAAACAAAATCCACAAAATCCAATATAGACAGCACAGCCGGTAAAAGTAAGTGTTGTAACCAATTATTTTCTTCAAATAGGAAAATATCATATACCTTTGCATCAACTGTTAGGGGTGCCGAAGAGGCTGAGATAATACCCTATGAACTTGTTTAGTATAATAACAGCGAAAGGAAACAGTTGCATTCTTGTTGACATACATCTTCTCTTTTCGCATAAAAAATTTATTATGAAGGTATATGACCAGTATGCGCAAGAATATGATGCATGGTTTCTAAAAAGCGAAAATGTCCTCTATTCTGAAGTCCGCCTCGTTGCAAAATGTCTGAGAAATTCGGGTAAAATGCTCTCAGTAGGTTGTGGCAGCGGGCTATTCGAGATGATTCTAAAAAATGATTTTGACATTGAAATAAAAAACGGTATCGAACCGGCCTCCTCAATGGCCGAAATAGCCCGCAAAAGAGGAATGGAGGTAACTGTTGGAGCAGCCGAAGACGATATCTTCGAACAGGAACAATATGACACTGTCTATTTTAACGGATGCCCTTCATATATCGATGATCTTCAGAAAGCACTTGACAATGCATACAAAGCCCTGAAGAAGGGCGGCAAAGTGGCTGTTTTCGATGTTCCGAAAGAGAGCGCATACGCCATACTGTATAATCTTGCCAAAACATTACATACCTGGGATCACCCAATGCTGGAAGGAATCAAACCTCCGGCACAGTATCCAATTGAATTCGTAGAAGCAGCCAAATGGCGCACTACAGATGAACTCGTAATATTTATGAAAAAATCAGGCTTTGATGGGTTCGAGTTTTATCAGACTCTTACCACTCATCCACTCTTCTCTGACGATCATATTGAAGAGCCATCAAAAGGGTATGATAAAGGAAGTTACGTAGCAATATGCGCATATAAAAAATAAAAAAATGGATAAAAATTTACTGATCAGGGATCTAAATGCAGTCAGGGCAAAATCCCCCCTTGTTCAAAGCATCACCAATTATGTGGTTATGAACAATACTGCAAATGCATTATTAGCAATCGGAGCCTCTCCTATTATGGCCCACGCTGCAGAAGAGATGGATGAGATGACTTCAGTCTGCTCTGCCCTCGTAATCAATATCGGCACGCTGGACCATGAATGGATCGAAAGTATGGTTATTGCCGGAAAATGCGCAAAATCGAAAGGCAAACCTGTAATTCTTGACCCTGTCGGAGCAGGTGCAACGTCATACAGGACAAACACTTGTTTTAGAATCATCAACGAATGTGCCCCTGACATCATCAGAGGAAACGGCTCTGAGATAATGGCGCTTGTAAACAGCGACATAAAGACGAAAGGGGTTGACAGCAGCTCCTCATCAGACTCTGCATTGGAATCTGCAAAATATCTGGCTGCAAAATACAATGCTATTGTTGTAATTAGCGGAGAAACTGATTACATTACAGACGGAAATAAAGTACTTGAGGTAAAAAACGGTTCACCGGTAATGACAAAGGTTACCGGTCTTGGATGTACCTGTTCTGCAATGGTTGCAGCATTTGCAGCAATAAACGGTGACTATCTGGCTGCATCGGCAAATGCAATGGCAATTATGGGTATTGCAGGAGAAATTGCAGCAAAAAAGTCAAGAGGTACAGGCTCAATGCAGGTAAATTTTCTTGATGAACTGAGTAAAATTTCTGAAAAAGAAATTAACGAATATTTGAGATAATGCGAGATTTTAGTTTG
>CAZPLM010000243.1:0-2519 GCA_964587275.1 uncultured Muribaculaceae bacterium
TGATATGACCTTCGCAAGTGCCTTCAAATGTTTGCAGCTGTCCCTCAATAATGAGGGCAATGGCACATCTGAAACGGGCTGTTCGCTTTTCTTCAGGGACTCCCTTAAGCTCTTCGAGAAGTTTCAGGACATTTCTTTTAGGATCTTTTGGCTCACCTGAATATCTGGCTGAACGTACTCCCGGGCGACCTCCGAGCGCATCGACTTCAAGTCCTGAATCATCGGCAAAGCAGTTTCTGTGAAACAGATTCCAGATATATTCAGCCTTTTCTATGGCATTTTCAGGGATGGTGTCGTGCGTTTCAGGCACATCATTTGTAAAACCTAATTCGGCAGGGGAGATAAGATGAAAGTTGGGACCGAGTATTTTTTTTGCTTCTATAAGTTTATTCTTGTTGGCAGTGGCAAATATTAATTCCATTATGATGTTGTCATTAAATATTCAAAGATAAAAACAAAAGGTTATTTTTGCATTCTATAAATAGAGTTTATGATGAAGAGATTATTAGTATCAGTTTTTATTGCAACGCTCTCTTTTGCGGCAGTTGCTCAGTCTGAGAATTTCAAGCTCGGTGAGAGCCTTGATATACAAAATTCAATACTTCAGATTCTGTCAAAAGAATATGTGGATACCGTCAAGTTTGACAAGATCATCCTTAAAGGGGTTGATGCAATGCTTGCAGAGCTTGATCCATATACGATGTATTTCCCAGAAGAGCAGGAGGAAGATGTAGAGATGATGACTACCGGCATTTATGGGGGAGTCGGCTCTCTGATTAAAAAGAAAGTAGGTGAGGGCGTTCTTATTGTTGAGCCATATTTCAATTCTCCGGCCGTGAAGGCAGGTCTTCAGCCGGGAGACACGATTCTGGCGATCGACGGTGAGAGTGTTTTGGACGTGACTTCTGAGAAGAGTTCTTCAAAAATGAAAGGGACACCCGGGACAGTTGTTAATTTCAAAGTCAGGAAAGTCAGGAGCGGCCAAATTACCGATGTGAATGTTACACGCGAGAGAGTACATATTTCAAATATTAATTATTCGGGGATTATCAGAGATTCTATTGGTTATGTCGAAATCACCGGTTTTACCGATAAAATGAGCCAGGAGCTTAAAGAGGCTGTCATTAATCTTAAGAAAGATGGTGCAAAAAGGCTTGTGCTTGATCTAAGGGGAAATGGCGGTGGACTTATGGAGGAGGCGATCAAGATGGTTTCGCTCTTTGTTCCTAAAGGTACGCTTGTGGTTTCATCCAGGGGGAGGGTTTCAGATATCAATAAAGAATATTTTACTACGGAAGAGCCGATTGATACCATTATTCCGATAATGGTGATGGTTAATAATGCAAGCGCATCATCTTCGGAGATAGTCGCAGGTGCTCTTCAGGATCTTGACAGGGCTGTGATTGGAGGAGTCAGGAGTTTTGGCAAAGGACTTATTCAAAGTATTCGTCCTACATCATTCAATGGAAGTGTGAAAATCACTACCGGAAAATATTATACTCCAAGTGGCAGATGTGTTCAGGCGATTGACTACAGTCACAGAAATGAAGATGGCAGTGTCGGGTCAGTTCCGGATTCTCTGATTCGTGAGTTTAAGACCAGAAATGGCAGGGTTGTGAAAGATGGAGGTGGAATTACTCCGGATATTATTTCAGAAAATGTCAGGTATAGTCGTCCTGCAGTTTCGCTTATCTATAATGATATTTTGGGTGATTATGCAATAAAATATTATGCCGCTCATCCGGAAATTGCTTCAGCTCAGGATTTTGTTCTTACAGACGAGGAGTATGAGGATTTTGTGAAATATGCTGATACCCGCGAGTTTGATTTTAGAAGCGGAATGAAGGCACAGATGGATGAGCTTGTCAAGGCTGCCAGGTATGATGGAATGTATGATGATTGTAAGGAGCAGATCGAAGCTCTTGCCAAGAGTGTCGATATCGACAAAGCTACGATGTTGCGTAATAAGAAAGATGAGATCAAGCCTCTTCTCGAGGCTGAAATAGTAGTCAAATATTACTTTAATTCAGCTTCTACTATAATTGCACTGAGAAATGACACACAGCTTTACCAGGTGATAGAAGAGTGGAAGTAGCTTTTTGGGGCACCCCAAGGCTTTTTTTCAGACGATACAGCCCATCCGCCTCCGTTTTCTGTTTTCGTTTCCTGATTCCGTTTCCTGTTTTCGCCTCATCCCCCGTTTCCGTTTTCGCGACCGTTTTCTGTTTTCTCCCCCGTTTCCTGTAAATAATTGGGAATCATGGCTTTTTTATTTTCGCAAGTCGGGAGTACACCCCCGTTTCCTATAAATAATTGGTAATCATGGAGTTGATTATATTTTAGTCGTCAAAATGCAGACTAAAAATATAGCAATTTGCTCATTATTAGCGCATTGCAGAAAACGCTTTTTGTACATTGGCCTGATTTGCCCATTGGGTTTTCGAGAAGGGCTGTTGCCTCAAGCCATCACCAGCGTTTTCATTAAAGTCCTAACTTGTAGAGAAATAGTGAATTTTTAT
>CAZPLM010000244.1:0-2504 GCA_964587275.1 uncultured Muribaculaceae bacterium
GCACTGGGACGCAAATATGCGAGAATTTCCTTAGGCGGACTCCATGATGAATCAGAGATCAGAGGACACAGACGTACCTATATTGGCGCTATGCCCGGACGTATTATACAGACCATCAAAAGGGCCGGAACATCAAATCCGGTAATTGTCCTTGATGAGATAGACAAAGTTTCAAATGATTTCAGAGGAGATCCTTCTTCAGCATTACTGGAAGCTCTCGATCCTGAACAGAATATCTCTTTCCACGATAATTATCTTGACATAGATTATGATCTGTCGCATGTCCTGTTTATTACCACCGCAAATACCATAAGCAATATTCAGCCTGCTCTGCTCGACAGAATGGAGTTGATTGAAATTTCAGGTTATCTGGAAGAAGAAAAAGTAGCCATTGCAAAAAAATATCTTGTCCCGAAACAGATAGAAGCCAACGGACTTTCATCGAAAGATCTTAAGCTTTCAAATGTCAATCTTGAGACAATCATCAATAAATACACTCACGAGTCAGGAGTTCGCGGACTTGAAAAACAGATTGCAAAAGTCGCTCGTGTCACGGCAAAAAAAATTGCGCTTGATGAACCGAGAAACATAAAACTCACGACTGATGATATCAGATCATATCTTGGGCTGCCTACAAGCGATCATGATATTCAGAGTGGAAATGAGGCCCCAGGTGTTGTCACAGGCCTTGCATGGACACAGTATGGCGGTGAAATTCTCTTTATCGAATGCAGCTTGAGTGAAGGAAAGGGAGTTATCTCTATAACAGGAAATGTAGGCAAGGTTATGAATGAATCCGCCCAGCTGGCTGTCAACTACCTTAAGGCGCACCCGGAACTTGCCGGAGTCAAACCAAAGACATTCAGCACGACAGACATTCACATACACGCCCCTGAAGGAGCAACCCCTAAAGACGGCCCGTCAGCGGGAGTCACGATCGTTACAGCAATTGCATCAGCATTTAGAAAAGAGAAAATCAAGAGCGGCATAGCTATGACGGGTGAGATTACATTAAGAGGTAAAGTCCTTCCGGTAGGCGGCATCAAAGAAAAAATTCTTGCCGCAAAACGAGCCGGTGTAAAAACAATTGTCATGTCAAGGGAAAATGAGAAAGATATCCTTGATATCAATGAAATCTATGTTAAGGGACTCTCATTCCACTATGTTGATACAATTGATGATGTGATTGACTTTGTATTTGAAAAAAAGAAAAATGCAGGTAAAAATTGATCCCAGCTGGCAGGAGGTTCTACAAAGCGAATTTGACAAACCTTATTTTGCACTTCTTTCATCCACACTTCACAAGGAAAAAGAGGCAGGAATCACCATTTACCCTCCTGGTTCAAAGATATTCAATGCATTCGCCCTGACACCTTTTGACAAATTAAAAGTGGTTATTATTGGTCAGGATCCTTACCACAATCCGGGACAGGCTGAAGGATTATCATTTTCAGTTCCTCACGGAATTCCTGCACCTCCGTCACTTCTAAACATATACAAAGAGATAGAGGATGATCTGGGGATCAAAATGACTAAAGACGGCTCTCTTGAGGGATGGGCAAGACAGGGCGTTTTCCTCCTGAATGCCATCCTAACAGTCCGTGCCTCTCAGGCTACATCTCACAGCAAAATAGGCTGGCAGACATTTACCGATGCCGTAATTAAGACCATCTCGGACAGGTGCTCAGGCATAGTATTCCTTCTTTGGGGTAATTTTGCAAGGAGTAAAAAAGAATTGATCGATCTCTCAAAGCATTATGTACTTGAAGCTGCCCACCCATCTCCTCTTGCAAGAGGGGCATTTTTCGGATGCAGGCATTTCTCCAAAACAAATGAAATTCTGAAAAAAGAGGGAAAAACTCCTATTAACTGGACAATTTAACACTCATATTATTTGCAATAATTTAAAATAGACCTAAATTAGCGGGGCAAATAAACAGTAGTATGAAAACTGCAATTTTTCCCGGTTCATTCGATCCATTCACATTAGGACACCTTGATGTGCTTAACTCCGCACTTAAATTGTTTGACAAGGTAATAATAGGTGTTGGGGTAAACAGTACAAAGTCCGGATTCTTCACTCCTGAGACCAGGGTCAAAATCATTAAAGAGGCTATTGACGATATTAAAAATGTGGATGTCTGTTCATTTACGGGGCTCACGATTGATTTTTGCCGTACAAAGGGAGCAAACTACATTATCAGAGGATTGAGGACTACCACTGATTTTGAGCTTGAAAGTGTTATTGCTCAAGCTAACAGGGAAATGTCACCTGATATCTGCTCTCTCTTCATTCCTTCCGGCCATGAATACTCTTTTATCTCCTCCACTGTCATTAGGGAGATCCTTGTCAACGGCGGAGATGCTTCGAAATTCCTGCCCAAGAACATAGATATCAAAAGGTATCTTAAAGAAGTCTAATCCGATGTTGCGAAAAATAGCCATAACGCTTGCTTCGCTTCTTGTCCTCTTATCACAATCATTTGCCCAGGACACGTCAAAAC
>CAZPLM010000245.1:0-1286 GCA_964587275.1 uncultured Muribaculaceae bacterium
TCAAAAGTCTTGGAATGAACTCGGTTCGTCTGAGGGTATGGGTTAATCCTGATGAAAAATGGTGCAATAAGGAGGACGTACTTGTAAAAGCAAAAAGAGCGGCCGCTCTTGGATTGCGAATAATGATAGATTTTCATTACAGTGACTGGTGGGCTGATCCCGGCAAACAGAATAAACCGGCAGCATGGAAGGATCTTTCATTGGCAGACCTTATTACTGCAGTTGCAAATCATACTGCCGAGGTCCTGACACTTCTGAAGACAAATAACATTACTCCGGAATGGATCCAGATAGGGAATGAGACAACAAATGGAATGCTTTGGGAGACAGGGAAAGCCTCTGTCAGTATGAGTAATTATGCTCAGCTGAACAATGCGGGTTATAATGCGGCAAAGGCTGTTTTTCCAAATTCGACAGTAATGATTCATATCGATAACGGATGGGACAACAGCAAGTATCGCTGGCTCTTGGATGGCATTGCAGCATACGGGGCAAAGTATGACATGATAGGGATGTCACTCTATCCTGACTCGGACAACTGGTCGACTCTCAATAAACAATGCCTGGCTAATATGCTTGATGTTTCTACAAGGTATAATACAGATGTTATGGTTTGTGAAGTTGGGATGAGCTGGGACAAGGCTGATGCCTGCAAATCATTTCTTACGGATCTTATTGACAAGTGCAGGAACAGTACAGGTGGAAAATGCAAAGGCGTAATGTATTGGGAACCGGAAGGATATGTCAACTGGAGCCATTATACCAAAGCCGCATTTGACAATAGTGGCAAACCTACTTCAGCGCTTGATGCATTTAAAAATTGATAAAAACAGCGAAATATTTATTGATTTTTGAGACATACAGGTATTGCATATTTTATCAAATTGCTGTAAATTTGGAGATAATGCAATTCAGTGTTACTGACAGACAGGAGTAATAATAATTTAAAAACATAAAAAATGTTAGACAAAGAATATGTAATCGATTGTTTTGAGAAACAATTCGGACACAGGAGATGTGCTGTTTTTACCGCACCGGGCAGAATCAACTTGATAGGTGAACATACTGATTATAATGAGGGATTTGTACTCCCGGCTTCAATTGATAAATGCATTACAGTTGCAATAAGGACAAATCATTCTGATATTGTCAATGCCTTTTCAATTGATTATGATGCTTACATTTCGTTTGACATTAATGGTCCTGCTCCTAAAGAACAATGGGCAAAGTATATATATGGCGTTATTCAGGAGATGAAGAAAAAAGGAGGAAACCCGGGAGGTTTC
>CAZPLM010000245.1:1296-2485 GCA_964587275.1 uncultured Muribaculaceae bacterium
GGAGAGTGCCTTCGGATATGCAATCAATGATAAGTTCGGCACCTGGTTTTCCAGAAGAGATCTTGCAGTAATCGGGCAGATGACAGAACACAACTATGTAGGTGTAAATTGCGGTATTATGGATCAATTTGCATCCCTTTTCGGTAAGGCAAATGAGGTTATCAAACTTGATTGCAGGTCTTTGGAGTATGAGCCTGTTCCTTTTGATCTTACCGGCCGCAAACTGGTGCTTATCGATACAATGGTTAAACATTCACTTGCCTCTTCTGAATATAATGTTAGAAGATCGCAGTGCGAGGCAGGTGTTGCCATTATAGCCAAAGATAAACCGAAAGTTAAATCACTGAGAGATATTTCTTTGTCCCTTCTTGAAAAATATAAGGATGCCATGGATCCTGTCGTTTACAAGAGATGTGCGTATGTCATTAATGAGAATAAACGCCTTGTTTCAGGATGCCATGATTTGGAGAAAGGAGATTATGCCGCTTTCGGTAAGAAGATGTTCGGCTCTCATGACGGTTTGAGCAAAGAATATGAAGTGAGTTGCAAGGAGCTTGACTTTATTGTCGATATTGCCCGTAAGGATAAAGGTGTCCTTGGTGCCCGCATGATGGGTGGCGGTTTTGGCGGTTGCGTTATCAGTCTTGTCAAAGATGAGGCCTATGACGGATATATTGCCGATGTCAAGAAGGCATACAAGAAGGAATTCAAGATAGAGCCGCGCATTATAGATGTCGTAATTGCCGATGGCGCCAAGAAATGGCTGGCTAAAAAAGCTATTCCTGAATGTTAAGCCGTTGATATGATTGTAAAGGAGATAGATACTGGTCTTCTTGCCCCGGACGGAAAGAAGATTAAATTTTATTCACTGGAGAACGAAAATGGTTCTTCAGTGATATTGAGCAATTTGGGCGCAGGTATTGTTTCGATTTGCGTACCTGATAGAAATGGTCATATTGATGATGTCGCTCTCGGCTATTCGAAGGCAAGCGATTATTATGATGATGGTCCATGTATGGGAAAAATTCCGGGAAGATATGCTAATCGCATCGCATCGGGCAAATTCTCATTGAATGGCAGGGAATACGCTCTGCCGATAAACAATGGTCCGAATCATTTGCACGGAGGACCCGGAGAAGATTGCTTTGCAAACAGGATATGGACAGCTGTTCCGGGAGTTCTTGGCGTT
>CAZPLM010000246.1:0-709 GCA_964587275.1 uncultured Muribaculaceae bacterium
TTTCCGTGGTCAACATGTCCCATTACTGTAATGATTGGCGGTCTTGGAACAAGATCTTCAGGTTTATCTACATCCAGCTCAATATTATTCTCATTATCAGCTGTGACAAATTCAATCTTATATCCAAACTCTTCGGCAACCAGGACAATGGCTTCGGCATCGAGACGCTGATTGATAGAAACCATCAATCCGAGATTCATACATGCCTCGATAACCTTTGTAACCTGAGTATTGTCCATAAGCGTAGCCAGTTCGTTAACTGTCAGGAACTCAGTAACCTTCAAAATGTTACTTGTTTTCTGTTCTATAGCCTGTTCCTCCTGCAGCTTCTGCTCGAAAATTTCCCTCTTCTCACGACGGTGTTTTGATCCCTTTGTCTTGCCCTTTCCCTCTGTCATTCTTGCATAAGTCTCTTTTATCTGCTTTTGAATTGCATCCTCATCGACCTCGACACGCGTAAACTTGACCTGACGTTTTTGCGGCTTGTTCTTGCCCTTCCCATTATTGTTGTTATTGTTGTTATTATTGGCACCACTATTTGGGACATCAACACGGGCACCACCCTTATTGTGGATTCTCTCTCTTTTCTTTGACTTATCCTTTTTGGAATTGACGTTATTGTTATTTTGAGAAGGTTTTTTCTCGAAAGGTGTCAAATCAATTGTTCCATTTATCTTGACACCCCTCAATTTTTCAACTTTTGTCTCAA
>CAZPLM010000246.1:719-2485 GCA_964587275.1 uncultured Muribaculaceae bacterium
TCTTTGACATCAACCGGCTTCTGCCCCTGAACTGAATTATGTTTCACATCAACAGGCTGTTGATGTTTTGACTGCTGCTGTTCCGGAGCACGTTGTCCGTTTTCAACATCTTTCTTCTGCAATACCTCTTCAGTCTGCACGGGTTTTGGTTCATCCTGTACTCTTTCTTCCTCATTCTTTTTTGGGCGGGAAAGATCGATTTTGCCTACAATTTTCAAATCTGGCTTATGTTCAGTTAATATTTTTTCTTCTTCGGGAGTTTTAACAGGTTCTTCTGTTTTTGTATTTTCTACAACAGGATTTGCTTTCGGCTTATCAATCTCTTCAACACTCACTTTTTCCATTTCAGAATGTTTTTCAGCAACAGTCTCAGAACGAACCGGAGGAACAGGTTTATCGGCAAGAACATTAGTCTTGATAAGGACTTCTTCAGGTTCAACCTCGTCAGCATTGTCCTTATGGTGTTCCTTTTCTGTTATCTCCTTGACAGTAATGGCTACTTTTTTTGATTGCTCCTTGATCAGCAGTTCCTTGCCGAATTCTTTAGCAACCATCTCATAAGCCTCACTTGTTATCTTGGCTACCGGAGATGGCTCCACTTCAACTCCTTTTCTCTTAAGGAAATCGATAAGTGTTCCCATCCCGATATTAAATTCTTTTAATACTTTGTTAATTCTGATTGTAGCTTCTGACATAATCTTTCTCCCGATTTTTAATTATTCTTCAAATTCAGATTTCAATATCTTTTTGATCTCGTCAACTGTTTCTTTTTCAAGGTCAGCCCTCTCCATAAGTTCATCATCAGGAATTGCAAGTACGCTCTTGGCTGTATCACAACCTATGGCCTGCAACTGATCAATGATCCAGCTGTCGATCTCATCGCTGAAATCCTTGAGAAGCACATCTTCCTCTTCGGGATTAGTGCCTGCTGTCTCCTCTTCTTCCCTATAAACCTCTATCTGATAACCTGCAAGCATACCTGCAAGTTTAATGTTGCTTCCGGCCTTTCCGATAGCGAGTGAAACCTCCGATGGTTTAAGATATACATTTACGGATTTGTTTTCTTCATTGAAAACCATTGAAGAAACCTTAGCCGGACTTAAAGCACGCTGAATGAGCAGCTGCTTGTTTGTTGTCCAGTTTATGATGTCTATATTCTCATTTCTGAGTTCTCTTACAATCCCATGGATTCTGGATCCTTTTACACCGACGCATGCTCCAACCGGGTCAATACGTTCATCGTATGACTCGACTGCAACCTTAGCTCTTTCACCCGGCATCCTGACAACTTTCTTGATGGTAATAAGCCCATCAAAAATCTCAGGTACCTCCTGCTCGAAGAGTCTTTCAAGAAAAACGGTAGAAGTACGTGAAAGTGTAATCACAGGTGTGTTGTTATTCATTTCAACACTCTTGATAACAGCCTTTACAGCATCTCCTTTGTGGAAAAAGTCAGAAGGAATCTGCTCTATCTTTGGAAGAATCAATTCGTTTTTGTTTTCATCCATAACGAGTACTTCTTTTTTCCAGAACTGATATACCTCACCTATTACAATCTCTCCGATCTTATCTCTGTATCTATTGAATAGATTGGCTTTCTCAATATCCATAATGCGACTCTGAAGATTCTGACGCAAATTAAGGATACCTCTCCTGCCGAAAGCGGCAAGTTTAACCTCTTCAGAATAATCTTCCCCGACCTGATAGGAATCATCTATTTTCTTGACCTCGTCGAGAGAAATCTGGGTAGCCGGATTATCAACGGT
>CAZPLM010000247.1:0-2477 GCA_964587275.1 uncultured Muribaculaceae bacterium
CACTGGCTGTTGTATGCTCTCCACATTTTTTCTCTTAATTCTCTTTTCTCGCTGAATTTCATGAAAGGAGAAAAACTCGGTACATCGAGAGTAAATACCCAACCTTCCTTATTGCGACCCTTTGCCTCTGCGGAAGCCATATCAATGACATATTGCGGAAGACCGGCAAGATCAGTCGAGTCTGTAATGTTCAAAGTAAATGCATTAGCTGCTGAAAGAGCATTTTTCCCGAACTTCAGTGAGGCTACTGAAAGTTCCTCCTCATATTTTGAATATTTGGCTTTGTCATCATCAGAAAGATTTGCTCCGTTGCGGACAAATGATTTGTATGTCTCTTCGAGAAGTCTCGCCTGTTCCCCGTTGAGGTTGAGGTTTTCTTTATCTTCATAGACGGTCTTGATTCTTTTGAAGAGTTGAGGATTCAGTGAAACGTACATGCTGAATTCGGTCATCATCGGCGCAAGTTCTTCAGCTAGAGCTTGCATCTTGTCATTTGTACATGATTCGTTGAGGTTGTAGAAAATGCCACTGACAGTGGATAGAGTTTTTCCTGAAATACTCAGAGCTTCAACTGTATTTTGGAAAGTTGGTGCGTCCGGATTGTTTATTATTGAGTCCACTTCGCTCCTTGCCTGAGCGATTGCCTCGATGAAAGCTGGTTTGTAGTGCTCAAATTTGATCTTGTCAAATGCGGGAGCGCCGTAAGGATTTGTTGATTCTGTCAACAAAGGATTTGTCTCGTTCATATTGCACGATGTAAATGTAAATAAAGCAATTGATATTGCAAGTAATAGATTTTTCATAAAAAGTCTTAAGATATTTTTTGACTGATTTTTGTCCGGCAAAATTAGTTCATTAATACTATTCCGCATCATTTACTTTCAAAATTCTGATTTTCTTCCCTCCGGTTGAATGAATGATAATGTAAACATATTCGTAACAGTAATAAAAAATTCTTCCCCATCTTTTAAATTCGAGCGCGGTAAAATAATTGAAATTAAATAGTTCTTTTGCCAGTTTGCTGCATGCTATATCCCTCTCTTGGGTTTTGTATAGTTTTGCAAGTATAGTCCTGTTCCTCGAAAGGATGGAATTTACCTTACGTATCTCCCTGGTATTAATTCTGTTGATCCGGTTGTGGTAGGAAGTTCTGCACATATCACAACAGAACAGCTTGTCACTTCTACCTGTAATTTTCTCTCCACATTCAGCACATATTCTCTCCATATCTTTTTTATGCAAACATAGACTAATGAAGACAAATCCGAAAGATGGCAGGTAAAGAATTATCGATACTTGTAAATGATATATTCGTTTATATAAATTTTTATATGAATTCAAATGTTCTTAAACATTTATAATCGTTTTTAAATATTTAGAGTATTGTATTATATACCCATGTTCTTTTTATTTGCAACAAAAATCATAATCAGAATAAGTCATGGAACAGAATTCATTAAACAGAGCGGAACTTCGCGGCAGGATTGGCCAGGAGCCGCGTATCAGTAATGTGGGAGAGGCTAAGTATGCACGTTTTTCAATAGCGACAAACGAGACTTTCAAAGACAAAAAAGGGGAGTTGAAGGAGGAGACGACATGGCACAATATTGTGGCCTGGTCGGGTAAAACGATATCTGATTTCAGCATCCTGAAAAAAGGCGTGATGGTTTCCATATCAGGCAAGATAAGGAATATCAAGTACAAGAATCAGGATGGAGATGACAGATATTATTCTGAGATACTTGCCACGAAGCTGAGTGTCATCGAACCCAATTAGATATGGCGGCTGCTTTTCAGGGATTGCGACATAAGTGCACGGCTTGGGATTTTGCATTAAGTAAAAAAGAGAGTAAATTTGAGCCCTTATAAATACTTAATGCAATGGCTCACGAAATTTATCTCTATAATACTTTAACAAGAAAGAAAGAACTGTTCAAGCCCATTCACCCCGGTTTAGTCGGCATTTATGTCTGCGGCCCTACTGTCTACGGAGATCCTCATCTCGGACATGCCCGTCCCGGCATTACATACGATGTGCTTGTCAAGCTTTTCAGTCATCTTGGCTATAAAGTCCGTTATGTAAGGAATATTACAGATGTTGGCCACCTCGAACATGATGCAGATGATGGGGAAGACAAGATCTCAAAAAAAGCAAGACTGGAACAGCTTGAGCCTATGGAGATTGCCCAGACATATACATTGCATTATCATGAAGCGATGAGAAAATTGAATGTGGCGCCCCCGAGTATAGAACCGAGAGCCTCCGGACATATTATTGAACAGGAGATACTTGTAAAGAAGATTCTTGATGCGGGTTTTGCATATATCAGCAACGGTTCAGTCTATTTTGATGTTGCAGAATACAACCGTCAGCACCATTATGGAGTACTTTCCGGCAGGAGTCTTGATGATATGATAGCGAATACAAGAGCGCTTGACGGTCAGGATGATAAACATTCTTCTTACGATTTTGCCTT
>CAZPLM010000248.1:0-2197 GCA_964587275.1 uncultured Muribaculaceae bacterium
TAAAGACCTTGTCCTTTGGAATGTATGTACTTGAATACAATGTATGATATCCATTATTTTTAAGTTCTTGATAAAGTTTATATCTGAGGATATCATTACGGCTAACATTTTTGAACCCAAAGTCTTCCTCCAACTCCTTCTTTATTGATTCATTCAATGAGGTGTTTTTATTAATGGCCTCAATAGCGTCTTCACGTTCTTTGGCATTTTTCTTTAATTCCCTTGCTAATTCAATTCTTATCTCATCAGGCTTTCCGTAGTTTTCAATAATCTCATTAATGACATTTATCATTTGATTGAGAATTTTCTCTACGACAGGGTTACGCAAACTGCCTTTTGCGAGAAGATCAAGATGGTTAAGTAATTTTTTGTTTTCTATTTCTTCTTTTGAAAGGGATCTTTTTGAATGGTTGTATCCAGCATACACACATGCTTCGCTATACTTATTTCCTTCCTTCATAAATGGAAGTATTTTTCGAATTGCTTTAGTGCTTAAGTTGCCATAATCATCTTGTAACTTGATATTTGAGATTATTTTAGAGTATTCTTGTTCAAATCCGCATATTGATTGTATTTTTTTGATTAATTGTTCATTACCTGTTATTGAACTATCTCCTTCAAATGAATAAAGTAAATGCCATAATCTGAATAAAGGTTGTTGTTCAAACGAGTCACCATCAATGCAGGAGGCAAATTGTAAGAAATCAGTCTTGTATCCTAATCCTTTAAAAATAGCTGAAACGGTTTCTTTGATCTGAGACGCACTCATATTATTGAAGTTTATGGCGTCGTGTCCTGTTTGTTCAATAATTGTTTCATATGCTCTATACAGTGCCGCTTGTGTTCTGTTCCCTTCAAGTTCTTTAAAATTTAAATCAAGGTCTTTATAATTTGTGAAGAGAAGTTTCAGAACATCATTTTTTAACATTTTATCACGTATGGATAATTCATCAAATAGGATCTCTTTTTCTTCCTGAGTCAGAGGCCTTTTACCCTTTTTGTAAATATTGGGATTCTCAAACAATTCTTCTTCCCCTGATGGTATAATATTGCCGATTACTTCAGCGTCGTTTAGTCGTTGCCATATTTTAAATTCTTGAAAAATTGGAGAAGATTTTGGACAAACCCTTGATCCGATTGTTTTGATTTTTGACTTGCCATCTATCATTACTTCAATCTGTTTGCTTTCCAATTCACAAAAACTGATTAAACCTTTCTGTGATTTAAGAGGCCTTTGATAAAAAATAATTATGTCACGTATCTCTTTTTTTCGTTCATCAGTTAGCTCTTTATGGTATTTTGCCTGTGTTTCCCATATTTTTTCGAATTCATCAAGATAGTCCTGCCTGTAAAATACCTGATTTTTTAGGCTGTAATGTGGGTTTTTATCCAATTCTGACATTTGGTATTGTCCAACTGTCTGGTGATTGAAATAAAGTTCCTTGCTTCTGTCGCTTATTTTTCCAAGATATCCGCTTGAATTATTAATTTCACCATTTATTTCTTGAAAGACAATCGCCAATTGCTCCAGGCCAATCATTTCAAAAAGAGATTTGACGCGCCATTCATAGTTTTCGAGCATCAATTCTACTCCCTTTTTTGCTCTTTTAATTCCAACTATACCAAATGGTTTTGCGCAGATGGCCCAAGTTTGAGTTCTATTTTTCCCTTTCAGACTTTCTTTAAGTGATTCTGTGAGTATCTCCTGGTAAAAAGTGGCTTGTTTATTCCATATAATATCAAATTCATTTTGTAAATCAGATCTGTAGAAATCAAGCCTGCCTTTTTTCCCTTCTTTAAGACGAGAAAATTCATATTGTCCTGGAGTAATATCCTCCTCATATATTTGTTTTGCAATAGACATTCCATCAATAAGTTGTCCATCTTCGTCAGAATTGACCTTACGGCTGCTTTTATAGCCTCGCTTTTTATTGATAACTAAAAGGACACGTGCGAATTCATCTAATGATATCTTTTCGCTTGCTGCTGTTGATCGAAGTCTTAGAGTTTGGAAAGTTGTTGCATTGCCTTGTTCTGTTAATACAGAGGAATCGGTGATAAATCCATATGATTTAAGTACTTCGATAAGATTTTCTCGGCGAAGTTTATATCTCTGAAGGTTGCGGCGCATACTTCTTTTCAATGTGCGGTCTGCATTAGTAGTAATGCTTTTCCCTTTTTCAAAGTTCGTCAGTGC
>CAZPLM010000248.1:2207-2462 GCA_964587275.1 uncultured Muribaculaceae bacterium
TTCATCGACGGTGAGTGGATTTACTCTAACTCCAACCTTAATGATTGAAGATTTTTCATTTTCATTTTCATTAACCAGAGCCCAACCTATACTGGCTGTCCCCAAGTCAAGACCGAGTACTTTTTTCATAGTCTATTCTGATTATTCTACCATAAAGATAGATAAATTGATTCGTAAATAAAATTGATAATCAGGATTTTTTGTTTATATTTGTGAAAACTGAAGCAATTCACAATAAGGATTATTCCGTTGTGA
>CAZPLM010000249.1:0-608 GCA_964587275.1 uncultured Muribaculaceae bacterium
TTATATTTGTCGTAATCGGCACTTCCATCACTCCGCCTTCCTGTGGAAAAGAGAGAGCGGATGTATCAACCATCAGATACGGATCCTCTTTATTACAACCTGTAATAGCCATTAGAAGAAAGAGGGCGCCACATATTTGTTTCAAACAATTCATATAAAGTTCAGATTAAAATTTCAAGCAAGGGTTGTTTCCAGAATCATCATCACCACGAATCCGGCCATAACTCCCCAGGTACCGAGATGCGGATCGTCTGACTTATTTGCATCAGGAATAAGGTCTTCTGCAACAACAAATATCATAGCGCCTCCTGCAAATGCCATAAACCATGGCAAAAGCGAAGAAACATAAGAAGAGAGGTAGAATCCCACAACAGCAAAAACAGGCTCAACAGAGCCGCTCAACACTCCATACCAGAATGATCTTGACTTGCTGCCTGTCACATTGCGCATTGGGATTGAAACAGTTGCCCCCTCAGGAAAATTCTGAAGAGCGATGCCTATTGCAAGCCCAAGTGCCGACAAATATGCTGCATCTCCTCCTCCTGCAGCAGCAGCTGCCCCAAATGCAAAACCGAAGTCCGTGTCGACATCACACAACTGAAAATGAC
>CAZPLM010000249.1:618-2408 GCA_964587275.1 uncultured Muribaculaceae bacterium
AGACCTTCCGGAATATTGTGAATGGTCACTGCGAACAGAAATTTAACTGATTTATTCAAATGAGAACGGGGACCCTCTTCAAGATTGGTACCTATGTGGAAATGAGGTATCACGTGGTCAAGCAACATCAGGAACAATCCTCCCGCGATAAAACCGACAGCAGTAGGCAGCCATTTTAATGCCCCGTATGATTCTGATGCTGCCATTGATGGTATTATCAGTGACCATACCGAAGCTGCAATCATTATTCCTGCAGCAAAACCGAGCAACAGTGAATTGATTTTTACCGGTATGTCTTTTTTGAAGAAAAAAACAACTGCAGACCCAATAATAGTACCGGCAAAAATAATTGCAAAGCCCAAAATCGTCATTCCCAGTGCATTCATATCAGAATAATTAAAAAAATGCCGGCAACTCCGGTCGTTTATTCTACAAATTTAACATTATTTCACCGTTTTTATTATTCTCAACGTCTTTAGAAATAAATAAACCAAACTAATGTAAATAATGTCGATATTTGTAAAAGAATCTTAATTAAGAAATAATATAACTATGAAACGATTACTAAATTCTCTGCTTATTATTACCCTTTTAGTCAGCATTTATTCATGCGGATCAGTTGCACTTACCGGCAGACAACAGCTTCTCCTCTACTCCGACAGTCAGATCCTGTCTCTCTCCGAACAGTCATACACTGAGTTCATGACCACCGCCACTGAGTCTTCAAATACCACTGCCAATAAAATGGTCAAGGGCGTATGCTCAAAAATGGTTACAGCTATGGAAAACTACTTCAAAAAAACAGGACAAAGCAGTTACATGTCAGGTCTCTCATGGCAATGCGAATTAGTCAAGTCAGATGAAGTAAACGCATTCTGTATGCCGAGCGGAAAAATAGTCGTCTATGAAGGAATGCTGAAATATGCCTCAACACCGGATGAAATCGCAGTTGTAGTAGGCCATGAGATGGCCCACGCAATAGCGAAGCACAGCAACGAGAGAATGAGTCAACAGTCACTTGTAAATACGGTAAATACTGCACTGGAAAAAATAGCCTCCGAAAAGGTTGGTAACAGTACGCTGGCAGTATTTGACGCAGCCCTCGGTCTTGGCAGCCAATACGGAGTACTTCTGCCTTTCTCAAGAAAACAGGAATATGAAGCAGACAGGATCGGCCTGATTATAATGGCAATAGCAGGATATAACATCGATACAGCTCCGACTTTCTGGGAAAAAATGAGTTCAGGAAGCGGCACATCAGTTCCTGAATTTCTGAGCACTCACCCGAGTGATGCAAATAGAATTAAAAATTTAAAAAATCACCTTGAAGAAGCCCGCTCATACAGCGGCAAATGAAAATAATCAGCTCATGAAACCATATTTCAGAAAAATCATATTCCTGCTCTCATTTGTAACAGCAGCAATTCCATCATTGTCTCAAACTTTTAATGAATGGCAGAATCCTGCGGTCAATGAAATCAACAGACTGCCGATGCACACCAACCATTTTGCATTTGAAACTGTTGATGCCGCAAAAAATAATAACAGATGTGCATCAAGTAACTATTTGACACTAAATGGCATTTGGAATTTCAACTGGGTTGAAGATGCAGATATGAGGCCTCTCGATTTTTTCAAAACTGATTTCAATGACAAAAGCTGGAAAGAAATGGAGGTTCCGGGAATATGGGAACTGAATGGATATGGAGATCCTGTCTATGTTAATGCAGGATATGCCTGGTCAAACCAATACAGGAACAATCCCCCTTTCGTGCCTGTTAAAAACAATC
>CAZPLM010000250.1:0-2386 GCA_964587275.1 uncultured Muribaculaceae bacterium
TACAGCCTTCTCCCAGATAGACCGCAGCAATTCCAAGTTAATGAAAATCATTGACTTGCGTTTTTGATTTATCACCTCGAAACTTGTGATCATCTGATTCAGTTTACCGGCTGGTAACAAAAACGGGGCTATTTGTCGCCGGCAGCCTAAAATAGCAGTGGCTGGTAACAAAAACGGCCTTATTTGTTGCCGGCAGAAGTTTTTTAAGTCACTTCACTGGCAGACAGGGGCGAACCATTCGAATGCGGGTGGGCAGGAAGCACTCAATGCGAGCACAATCCCATAAGAATATAGTTATGATTTCATTATGTATTCCTCCAACTCTTTGAGAGATAATGATATGCGATCAGATTTCCTCGACATTAACATTTTATGTCTCAACTTTTCAGGGAGTTCAATATTAACACCTGTGGCATCCCATATAACATCTCCGAATTTAGCATGATGTGCTGTTGAAAGCCAGTATCCTTTTATCTGATAATGCTTTGCCGCAAGATAGCCGACTGCGCTGTGAGGATCGGATAGATAATTATATGATTTGTATATTTCCCTGATCGCCTTTTTTATCATTATATCACTTGCTGAATAACCGGAAATATGTGATTGAAGCCATTTGACATTATCATTTGCAAGCCACATCATTCTCTCGTAATTGCTTGGAGTTCCGACATCCATCGCATTTGCAACAGTGGCGACTGATGAACGGGGATCATATTTTCCGCTTTCCAAAAATTGAGGAATAACATCATTTGCATTTGATGCTGCAATAAATCTCTTGACTGGCATTCCTGTTTCTGCAGCCAGCATTCCGGCGGTAAGATTTCCGTAATTCCCGCTTGGCACTACAATCTCGGGTTCTGAAATGCCATATTCTGACTTACATAAGGCAGTGGCATACAAATAGTAAAAAGACTGTGGAATCCACCTCAGAATATTTATTGAATTTGCAGAAGTGAGATTGACTTTTTGCCTGAAAGGCCTGTCTGAAAATGCCTCCTTTGCAAGTCGCTGACAATCATCGAAATTCCCATCAATTCTCAACGCCCTGATATTTCCGCCAAGTGTTGTCATCTGGCTCTCTTGTAATGGACTTACTTTTCCATCCGGATACAGGATAACTACCTTAATCCCGTTTGTTCCGAAAAAGCCTTCAGCGACAGCACTGCCAGTATCTCCTGAAGTGGCGGTAAGTATCGTAATCTTATCGTTTTTCCCGACAATAACAGGGAGCATTTTCCCCATGAATCTTGCCCCAAAGTCTTTAAATGCAAAAGTGGGCCCGTGAAATAGTTCCAGCGTATTGAGATCTTTCCCCACTTCTTTTAAATTTAGTTTGAAATCAAATGCACCGTTTATTACAACGGCTAAATCTTCTGAGGAGATGTCATCTCCGAAAAATTCCTCTGCTGCATATTTTGCAACTTCTCTGAATCCCTTTCGTGAAAGAAATTCCACTTTATTGAAATTGATTTTAGGAATGTATTCAGGGACAAACAGTCCACCATCCGGAGCAAGTCCCATCAATGCCGCATCTTTAAGAGATACCGGGTTTTCGCGCTTTTTGTCGCGTGTGCTGAAATATATCATTTTATTGGCATACCCTGGCTCCTGCTCCAGATACTTTCATCGTATATATGTAACATCCAAGTTTAAGGTTTCTAAAATGGTCCCTCATAATATCTCCAACCAACTCCGCCCTCTCTATATTATCTGTTGCTGCAAATACTGATGGCCCTGATCCTGCAATATTCAAAGAGAGTGCACCATACTCCATAACATCTTTTCTGAGTCTGTCAAAATCAGGGATGAATCTCTTTCGGTACGGCTCCGCAACGGCATCTTTCATTGAGTGCCCCACAAGTTTCATATCTTTCTTATATAGTCCTGCAACAAGTCCTCCGACATTTCCCCACTGTTTTACTGCGGTTCGTACAGGTATGTTTTCAGGCAATATGGCGCGTGCTTCTTTTGTTGTCACTTCTATCTTCGGATGGGCTACTGCAACATAAAAATTTTCTGGTACAGGTAGTTCGGTGAGATTAAGAGGTTCATACCCATGGATCAGTGTGATCCCACCCAATATTGCCGGTGCTACATTATCAGCATGTTCTATCCCGCAAAGCAGTTTTTCTCCCTGCATTGCAAATTTGATCATTTCAAGTTGTGAAAAAGGTTTATTGAGCAGTTCGTTAAGGCCATATACTGCAGCTGCTGAAGAAGCGGCAGAGGATCCGATTCCACTGCCGGGTAAGATTTTTCTTTCAATTTCACATATTACATGTATTTTTTTACCGTAAGCCGAAACCATACTTCTGATTGCCGGTGTGATGACATTATTCTCTATATCATCCGGAAGCGAAATGCCACTTCGATTGATTATTGTCAA
>CAZPLM010000251.1:0-2363 GCA_964587275.1 uncultured Muribaculaceae bacterium
AGATAGTTATTCATGCAGCTGCATACAAACATGTGCCGCTGATGGAAGAGAATCCATGCGAAGCAATAATAGATAACGTATTCGGTACAAAGCATGTTGCTGATGCTGCTGTGAACTTTGATGCCGAAAAGATGATAATGGTCTCAACAGACAAGGCTGTAAATCCCACAAATGTCATGGGGGCTACCAAAAGGCTTGCTGAAATGTATGTTCAAAGTCTCGGACACAGCATAAAAACAGGAGAAGTACTTGGTACCACTAAGTTCATTACAACGAGATTTGGCAATGTTCTCGGTTCAAACGGTTCAGTTATCCCGCTGTTCAAAGAGCAGATATCCAAAGGTGGCCCGCTAACAGTAACTCATCCTGAAATTAACAGGTTTTTTATGTCTATTCCAGAGGCTTGCCGTCTTGTCCTTACTGCTTCTTCCTTCGGCGAAGGTGGAGATATTTTCGTGTTCGATATGGGTAAACCAGTGAAGATAGTTGATTTGGCAAAGAAAATGATTGAGCTGTCAGGCTATTCAGAAGACGATATAAAAATTGAATTTACGGGATTAAGACCAGGTGAAAAACTATATGAAGAGGTTCTTGCCTCTGAAGAAAACACCTTACCGACATCCAATATTAAGATCCGCAGAGCAAATGTTAGACCTTGCAACTACTATGGCGGGTTATGTGATCAACTCGACAAGTTATATGGTTTAGCATTGAGAGTTCAAGTGACGGATTCGGTAAAACTGCTTAAAGAAATTGTTCCCGAATTTAAATCACAAAACTCCAAATTTCATGAACTCGATTGTTAAACTTCTACTGTCATCTGTTATTGTTTATCTGCTTGCATCATGTTCTGTGTTGACAAAGTCACAATTGAATGTGGTGAATTCACTTGCAGTTACTTCTGACAGCGTTTCGACAGTTCCTTCTAAAATATTCAATTCTCTTGCTGAGGTACGTTTGCAGCGCGGCCTCTATTATGCTGCTTCACTCTCATCTCCGGAAGCACATCAGAAGGAGATGGAGGCCCTTGCGGTGTCGAATATGAAAGATGAAAAAATGGCCCAAAAGGCCGATGTCTATGTGAGGGTGCTTGAGAGCTATTTCAGAGCTTTGCGAAGTTTGAGCAGTCCTGGCAGATGGGAGGCTTATGGTGTGGAAATGAGAGGTATTGGTAACAATGTTGATTCGGTATTTTTGAAATATAATGCAATAGATGTTATTCCTGACTGGGATGAAGATATTTATGTGGGCATAGCAAAGATCTCCGGTCGATATCTTGGCTATATCAGTGAAAACTATATGAGGGTCCGCCAGGCTGCTGCAGTACGGGATTTTGTGACTACCGGAGATACAATAGTGGCCGGTTGTGTCGATGCTCTTGTAGATATGTTGAAAAACAAAGAACTTTCAGAATTGATTTCTAATGAGGAGAGCGGATTGAAAAACAATTATATGGCTTATCTGAGAAGAATGGAGTCAAGTGATGTACCCACGAAAATTGAGTATGATCGTGCATATATTGAGAGTTATAATAAGATTGAGTCCTCAAAGGCCACCAGAACAAGTTGCATTTCTGCACTTCGTTCTGTTAAAAAAGCGCACAACAAGCTTGTCACTGAATTGAAGAAACGCAAGAAGATCAACTATATTTATGAGGAATTAATAGAACTTAATACAATTTCTGAAAAGCTTTACGATATAACAAAAGAGTTAAATTAAATGACACTTAAGGAGATACAGGAAGCAATACGACAGGTGGACATTCAACGCTCCGACAGGACACTTTCAAAAGATCAGGTTGAATTGCTTGAAATGTCTGCTGTTGCGCTCAGGGATGCCGAGCGGCTTGCAATTGAAAAAAAACAAAAAACTGCTGTTAAATCTTATGAGGAAAGGGTTGAAGCTCTAAACCTTTTATCAAAACAGATAAGGGCGCGTGTGACAAAGATGAACAAGTTGCCCAAGACGCTTGATAAGATAGAATCAGTTATAAAAACTGTAGTAAAAATTCTTTCTGCCGTTGCAAAATGGAATTAAAATGAGAATTGAATCTAAATGTTTGATTTGCCTCTCGTTTTTCCTGTGCATTTTTTCTATTAAGGCAAATGCACAATTAAGCGCGAGTGCTTCATTAAGTGGTTTTTGGGGAACTGCCGATAAGCTCCCGTTTTGGTCAAGTGTCAATAAATACGGTCTGATGCCTGAATCCTCAGGCGGCCTGGTATATTTTTCATTGAATAATGCTAACCTTTTTGACAGAAACCGAGATAATACATTAAGGTTAGACTGCGGTATTTCTGCCGCTCTTTCTCTCTCCAAAAGTTTCGAGAGTTCAGAAGGGCTATGGTATAATGCGGATAAGT
>CAZPLM010000252.1:0-1563 GCA_964587275.1 uncultured Muribaculaceae bacterium
TTTAGCAGATTGAAAGAGTACTTGGATGCTGTACTTAAAGCATTTAGAAAAACTGGTTATAATAAGGATCTTGTTAAATACTTCGATAAGATAATTGATGGGAAGAAGACTAATGTTGATTTTGTCACTATCGGTAAAGATATAGCAACTAAATTTGATAATGTTAAGTTTGATGATGTTATTGAGGAAAATGGAGAACAGGTATTAAGATTTGATGTTATACAACCAAACAAAAGGAAAACAACAGTAACAATCCCTCTTAGTGGCAATGCTACTGCTTTACGCATAGCGATACGTGCTGAAGAAGCTGAATTTGCTCCTGTAATGGAGCAAATAAGAGCCGTTATTCCAAATATGGAAAAACAGCCGAATATGAAGTTGGGCAGAGAGTTTACAAAAACACTGTTTAGCAACAATCCTCGTAAATTTTCTATTTCTTCTGAAATGCTTGACAAGGTATCTTTGGCTACCCTTATCAAAGATTACAAATTCCTGTTCAGCAATATGAATGGCGCAATCGTTACAATTACAGGTAATGTTGATCTTGCCACTTTGAAGCCACTTGTCGAGAAGTATATCGGTTCTCTTCCGGTAGCTCGCAAGGAAAATGGTTACATTGACAGAAATGTTGATTTTGCCAAAGGTCAGGTTGCCAATGTCTTTGATTATGAGATGAGCACACCAAAAACTACTTGCGTGATGGCATTTACGGGAGCGTGCAATTATTCACTTGAGAATATTTATTTGATGAATTCGCTCAAATATATTATGGATCTTGTTTATACTGAAACAATCCGAGAGGATGAGGGTGCATCATACGGTGTCGGGACCGATGGCAATGTTCAGAATCATCCTAAAGAGAGAGAGGTATTCGTCCTTCAGTTCGATACTGATCCTGCACGCGCAGACAAGATGATTCAACTCGCAGTTGCTGGTCTTGAGGGTATTGCAAAGAATGGCCCTACTCCGGAACAGTTCAGAAAAGCTCAGGAAAACTTCCTTAAAAATATTCCTGAATCCAGAATCAACAACAGCTACTGGAGCAATTGTTTGTATGAATACTATAAAGATGGATTTGACAGCGACACCGAATTGGAGAATGTGATAAATAATCTGACAGCTGAAAAAGTACAGAAATTTGCATCCAACCTGTTAAATCAGAACAATGCAGTTAAAGTAGTAATGAGTCCTAAAGAAAAATAATCTTTGTGGATTTTTATTTATTGTTAAAAAGGGAGGCTTTTCAGTCTCCCTTTCTTTTTAACAAAACTCTACAATCACTCTACAATGGGTGTTGGTCTATGTGGTCGCGTGTTGTCTATAAAACATTTGTATACAGATAGATAAGTAATAATTTAACGACTTGTAAAGCAAATAGACAATCTCCCTCCCAAACACTACAATGTTCAGTAGAGGAACTTTTTTATAACTTGCGAGAAATTTTAAGGGTTTGTTATGTTTTCATTTAAAAAGACAAATAGGGCAATAGACAACATTGACAAGTTTTTTGACACTATTGATAAGGCATTGCTGGTCTTCAAAAGCGGAGTAAAGGATTATCTC
>CAZPLM010000252.1:1573-2362 GCA_964587275.1 uncultured Muribaculaceae bacterium
AGGAGGAGTTTAATGCTAATCTTGAAACCATATCGCAGTTAGAGAGCGATGCAAGTATTCTACGGCGCGAGATAGAGGCTAACCTCTACACACAGTCGGTGCTCATGAGATTCAGAGGTGATATTATGAGGCTTCTCGAAAGCATGGACCATATTGTAGATATTATGTATGACAGCCTTTTTCAATTTGAGATAGAACTCCCTTTCATCCCGTCTGAGCTCAATACGGCATTTATGAAACTGACAGAATTATCAACACTTTCTGTCGAAAGTGCAATCCCTGCAGCAAAAGCTTATTTTAAAAATCCTGATACAATAACAGAGAAAATCCACAGAGTCTATTTCTATGAGAAAGAGACAAATAAGCAGGCGCAAGCCATTAAGCGCAAGGTGTTCCATGATATGAACCAATTGAAACTCAGTGAGAAATTCCATTTGAGGTATTTTGCGCTGCATATTGAGAATATTTCAGATGCGGCTGAAACAGTTGCTGACCAGCTTTCTGTAATGTCCATAAAACGGGGGCTGTAATATAATGGTAATTGCCGGAATCATATTGTCTTCGATCCTTCTGCTGTATTGGCTTATTACAGTAGATGCATCGGTTTCATTTGCTCCTGCGGTTTCCTGTGGTGTCCTTAAACTGAAGACATTCAGATCGGGGATGGTCATTGTTGCAGTTACGACATTGATACTGATGTGGCTTGGTGTTATTCCTCTGTCTGATGTGAGGCCATTTCCGGAGCAATCCCCGGTCTCTTTGATAGTCGCTTCAGTTTCAGCATTCATT
>CAZPLM010000253.1:0-2330 GCA_964587275.1 uncultured Muribaculaceae bacterium
GATTCCTGGGTGCTATCACAAATGCCCATACCACAACAAGTGACGGGTATATTCCTACTATTAAAAGTTTGGCATCAGACAACACTACAATGGTAGTGACATATTCTGAGAATGTGAAGCTCGGCGGACTGACTGCAATGGCATATTACTATACAATCAATGACCTTGAGGCAGCCCCTGTTGAATTTGAGATTCCACTGGACAATATCTCAGCAAGCGGCAAAAGTGTAACTATTGAACTTATTGACACTCTGCCCGGCGCATACGTTTGCGTAACATACGGTCAGGGCTTTGTAAAAGACAGTTATGGCAATCCTTGCAAAGCATACTCAACAAGGGGATACAGTGATTCTTATGAGCAATTCATCGGTCTTACCTCTCGTATTGACAATGTTGATTGGGACTTTATTGTTACTGATACTCTTTTATCTTATTTCACGGACCCTTCCAAGTTCTCAATCACATATACGGCTAATAATGCTGTTACTACCATTACAGATGAAGCACTTGTTAAAATGTCATACACAAATGGGACAAGAGTCGTCACCAATGAGTTGGAATCTGGTAGCACATATGGATTTACAGACGACTATACATTTTTGGCCCTTCTTCCTGAAGCCATTGATCCCGGAAGTACAGTATCTTTGACAATAGCCAAGGGAAGCTTTGAGGATGCATACGGAAACATTAATACTGCAGTTTCAGTAGAAAATATGTACATGTATTCTTACGGCTTCAAACTTGAAGATGCACTTGGTTCATTTAATGGTTCGTATATTTCTTTTTACGATGGTGAAGAATATGAATTGGCTTATACTATTACAGCTGCAGAGGTAAATAGCGCAACTGCAGCCGGTTCATACGACATTATCGTAAGCGATATGAATTTTGGAGGAGATTTAATACCTAATGAATTTGTAGGAGTCTTTAACATCCACTCAGGTTTATTTTCAATAGATGATTGGCAGAAAACCGGATCTTATTACACTTATAATGGGAATGACTATCCAATATATCTTGCAAATGATAGTGATGGTCCATTTGTATGGCTTCTCACTGAAGCCGGACATATCAATTCCACAGATATTTGGGGGTTGTATATTAATGGACTTGGTTGGTACGACAAAGTGGGAACCAGCGATCTTACTCTTTCTACAGAAGACGGGCCGACACCATCATCTGCATCCGTTAGAATGAAAGAAATTCATTTTGATACTATTAAAACCAAATAAATAATAAATAAAATTATTTGATTATATTTGAAGGATGGTCGACATCGGCCATCCTTTATTAATTATAATATTCACAATATGAAGAAATTTATCGTCATTCTTTTTTTGGCATTATATGCCCAGTTAGGACTCTCCCAAGAGTGCTCCACCTCGTGGCCATACCTTTATAAAGATTTTACGGACGGTATCATTTACAAGAAATCAGGCGGTAAGGTCTATAACAAGCTAAACGTCCATGTACTGAAAGGCCGACTCCACTACATTGAAAACGAAATGGTCAAAGAAGCCGTCGGCAACGATATTCTATTAATTGAAATCGGAAAAGACAAATATATGCCGGTGAACGGCGATATTATGAAGATCGTGGGCCAAAAGGATAATGGATTTGTCACTCTGCTTCAGACAGCCGATATGCAAAGGCTGACAGAAACAGGAGGAGCATACGGCACATCATCAACTTCATCTTCTACCAGAAAAATCACATCGATAGATATGACGGCCGCCGACATAAAACACACGGAAATGCTTCAAAACCGAAGTAACGGCACATCAATTGACCTTAACAGCAAATATTATATTGTTGCAGGAGAAAATGTATACGAGGCCTCGAAAAAAACGATTGAAAATGAACTTCCTGCAGAGGATAAAGATGCATTCAGGTCTTTTGTCAAGGATCACAGGATCAAATGGAAAAATGCAGATAGCCTGACGGAACTTCTTGATTTTTTTAAAACTGAAAAATAATCAATACAGTTAAAGGTATGATAAAAAAGCAATATGCGATTCTTGTTGCTGTTATGTTGCTAACAGTAGCAGGATGCAATACGGAAACGATTGAGCGGGACAGCGAGTTGATTACCACTGAACAGGGACAAAAGGTTAGCGCATCCGCGCTTGTCCAGGGTGAGATGAGGGTAAAAGTTACTCCGTCCTTTGCAGAAACACTCACTGACAATACCGATTCTGATGGAGTTGTCATAACTACCAAGGTGGATGAATTGTCAGTATCACTTAAATCTCTCAACATTATTAAAGTTGAAAGGACATTCCCCTACGCCGGGAAGTTCGAAGCAAGGACAAGAGCTGAAGGGCTTCATT
>CAZPLM010000254.1:0-2319 GCA_964587275.1 uncultured Muribaculaceae bacterium
TTTATTGATCGCAATATTCTTGGAATTCTGATTTGTAAAATAACTGCAAATAGCATAAAGTCCAAGAAGAGAAATGATTATTGACAGAATCATAAATGCCATTATCAACCTCATAGTATTGCGCGGACCTTTCAGGTCACCATAGACCATATCACTAAGCCACTGCACATTCAGAGGGGCAGGATTTGAAGTGATATTAACTTTCACGGAGTCCCACATTGCGTTAATGCGCTCAATCGCATCAGGTGTATCTCCATCTGTAAGCAGAAGGATTCCCATTATCCATTCAAGTCTGTCGGGCAAAAGACAAACCGCATTACCGCTCGGCATCCCGGACGTATTGATATATGTTGCACTGCCATAGACAAAATCTTCAATAACTCCGCAACATGGCAGCCTCTGTTCATTTCTTGCAGTTTCAATACCTCCTATTGTTTTGATAGCATCTTCTGTATAATAGCCGGAAAACTGAACCCCCTCCTCAAAAGATGTTAAAACCTTGAACCCCAACATATTAAAACAAGTACTGTCAATACTCATCATTTTTATTAACATATCTTCTCCATCCTTTGACGTAACCACCTGACCCTGGCAGAGACACGGACTTCCATTGCACAATCCTGCCTTCTTTACAAACGGAAGTTTTTTCAACTCGTTAAGCAATACTTCAAATTTGCCACGATCATAAAAAGAACCGGAAGAAACATATACCAAATTATCAATATTATATCCGCGGGGTCTGTTTAGCAGGTAATTCATCTGTCCCTGCATTGTAAATGCCAAAGAAAGAAGCACAATACTGATACTGCTCTGAATAATGATGAATACTCTGGAAAAGTTGTTCCCGCTCCGTAATGCAAATTCACCTTTCAGCACATCTACCGGCTTCATCCGGGACACAAAAAGATACTGCACAGTACCTGAAGTCAATGCAATAACCATCAGGGTCGCTATATACATACCGACCAGTTCAATATTAGGAACAAATGATAACTTCGTGTCCAACAAGCCCTCTGCAGTGTTATTGAAGAGCCATGCAAGGCTGGCGGCTATAATGAAACAGATTGTGCAGAACAGAAGTGACTCAATACAGTACCTTAATAAAACAGAACCTTTGCTTGATCCGAGCAGTCTGCGCGTGGCCATCTCCCTTGCTCTTTTACCCGACTGAGCTATTGAAAGATTCAAATAATTCAGTATAGCAGAAACCAACAACACCAGTGCTGCAATCAGCAAGATTATCATCATATTTTTATTGCCATGACGAAACGGGCTGTTTATCTCAGTAAAATAGATCTCGTTCATTCCGGTAAGTGAAGAACCCATATCGTATGAATACTTGTCAAATAACAATCCGTCATACCAAACATTTTTGAACTGGGCAAGGATTTTCTCATTTACCTTATCTCTGTCACTGCCGCCGGCAAGCTTTACAAAGACTTCTGTATTTCCCCAATGATCAAGCGGATTTCCAACTCTTTCCTGTGAATATATTACAGGGTGATTTAAATTTAATATCACATCCACGGGATTGAAGATATGATTGTTAAAATCCTTGATGACTCCGGAAACAATAAGATTCACCTTTGTTTCATCCAGAATGATTTCGATGCTTCTTCCAATTGCATTATCAACTCCCCCGAATGCCTCATTTGCAAACTTCTGAGAAATAATCACATTATCGGATGACTTTAATGCTCCTGACAAATTCCCGCGGACAAGGTCGAATGAGAAAAAATCGAGAAAATCATCATCCACAGACATTGAAGATATTTTATAATATCCGTTATCCACCACGGCATCCAGATCATCATTGCAACTGATGCGCGTATATTTCTCAATTTCCGGGATAGCCGGACAAACCATCTCAGCAGTTCCTCGAGTCATTCCGATAAAAGTATCAGTTCCCATAACATATATCTTGTCAGCATCTTTCTGTCCTTTCGGCACTGATGTTTCCTGAAGGGAATAATTGAAAATCAAAATAATAAAGGCAAGTGCAATGCACAATCCGAAGAATTCAATAAATGTGTAGAGTTTATTGCGTCTTAAAAAACGCCCGAAAGAATTGATAGTTGACATAATAAATAACGGAATGTTCGTGCCATTCTATGACAAAAAACATACCCCCAGGGCTATCTATCTTATTATTAGGATATTATAGTAATAATACTTTGTGGCAAAGTGTAAAAAAAATTGACAATGCTGTTCAATTCCTTTACAAACTCAAATCTGTTAAATCAGTCCAAACATTTTGGGGTCATACCACCATCATAGCGGATCATTTTCAGAGTGCCGTCCTGATATACTGTATTTGCG
>CAZPLM010000255.1:0-2256 GCA_964587275.1 uncultured Muribaculaceae bacterium
GTGGGCTTTTTCCCGTATGAAAACCCGAAATATTCAGTAATTGTAGTTGTTTATTCGAGACTTGCCACAAAAAATTTCTACGGCGGTACATGGGGCGGCCCTGTAGCAAGAGAAATTGTGGATAAAATATATGCCGCATCTCCTGACTGGAACGAAGCTGAAGTTGCAGGCAACAAGATGCCGGAGCAGAAACCATATCCTGTTGAAGCTGAAAACGATACAACAGAAGGGGTGCCATCCGTGATTGGAATGGGGCTTAGGGACGCTCTTTATCTACTTGAATCACAAGGATATCGCACCGTATTCACAGGAGAGGGGAAAGTGGTTGGAGAAGATCCTGACGCCGGAACATTAATCGATCAAAAGGAGGCCATTAAATTAATATTAAGAAATAATCATGTTACTGAAAAAGATACTATCGGGAATTAAGGTATTGTCGATAAATGGCAATAACGATCCGGAAATCAGTCAAATCTGTTTTGATTCGCGGCTTTGCAAGCCCGGATCGGCGTTTTTTGCAGTTGATGGCAATAATACTGACGGTCATCGCTTCATCGAAAGTGCGATCAAAAATGGAGCGAGCACAATAATTTATGAAAATGGTGACCGGAGTTATGACGGCATAACCTCTATAAAGGTTGAGAATAGCCGCAAAGCCCTTTCTCTTGCCGCTGTTAATTATTTCGGCAATCCCTCCTCCAAACTAAATCTAATCGGGATAACAGGGACAAATGGTAAGACCACCACAGTCACACTGCTTTACAGGCTTTTTACGCAACTTGGATATAAATGCGGACTTCTCTCCACAATTGCAAATTATATCTGCGATCAAAAGATTGCAGCAGATCACACCACACCGGACCCCATTGAGCTCAATTCACTGATTAATGAAATGGTTGAAAAAGGATGTCAATACTGTTTTATGGAGGTCAGTTCTCATTCTATCGACCAGGACAGGGTGCTTGGACTGCAGTTCAGGGGAGGCATTTTTTCCAACATTACTCATGACCATCTGGATTATCACAAGACATTCGATAATTATCTGAAATGCAAAAAATCATTCTTTGACAACCTGCCTTCCACAGCATTTGCTCTTGTCAATGTTGATGACAGAAACGGAGAAGTAATGGTTCAGAATACGGCAGCAAAGATTTATAGATACTCCTGCAAAAAATCAGCTGATTTCAAATGCAGAATTTTGGAGGAAACGATGGACGGTATGTTGCTAGAAATTGATAAAACGCAGGTGTGGACACGATTTATTGGAAACCACAATGCATATAATATTCTTGCAGTCTATGCTTCTGCCATAATCATGGGAGCTGAAAAAGAGACTGTATTGCAAATAATCAGTTCTCTTCAATCAGTACCGGGAAGGCTTGAATACATCCGGGGCGGAAAGGATATCACTGCTGTCGTAGATTATGCACATACCCCCGATGCGCTGGAAAATGTACTCAAGACTCTGCGTGAAACAGCCGGAAAGAGAACTTTAATCTGCGTATTCGGCTGCGGCGGCAATCGAGATAAGACAAAACGTCCCGAGATGGGAGTAATTTCGGCAAAATATGCAGACAGGGTAATCGTAACTTCTGACAATCCGCGTTTTGAAGATCCGGATGAAATCATCAAAGACATCAAGGCGGGAATGGACAGTGCAGCCAGATCAAAATCTCTGTTCATCACAGACAGAAGAGAGGCCATCCGCTCTGCTATAATGTTCGCTCCGGAAGGAGCTGTCATTCTTGTTGCCGGAAAAGGGCATGAAGATTATCAGATTATCGGAGACACAAAGCACCACTTTGATGACAAGGAGGTGTTGAATGAAACATTTAATGAACTTTAAACCTGAACAATATGCTTTATCACCTGTTTGAATATTTTCGCAATCTCGGTATGGATTTCCCGGGAATCGGACTGATGCAATACATTTCATTCCGTTCTATTTGCTGCAGCATCATAGCAATACTTGTAGCATTGCTTGCAGGCAGGAAAATAATCCACTATATGCAGAAAAAACAAATTGGCGAAGAGATCAGGGATCTCGGACTCGAAGGACAGTTGAAGAAGGAAGGGACCCCGACAATGGGAGGTTTGATAATACTTCTGTCGATAATCATCCCTATCCTTCTTTTCGGAAACTTCAAAAATGCCAATACTATTATTCTGTTGTTCACCACATTATGGCTCGGATTCCTCGGTTTTATGGATGACTACATAAAAGTATTCAAGCACGATAAGACAGGTCTAAGACCA
>CAZPLM010000256.1:0-2229 GCA_964587275.1 uncultured Muribaculaceae bacterium
TGCTTCCCAAACCTGACCTTCTTCGCACTCTCCGTCTCCGAGAAGGACAAATACCCTGTTATGGTCGCCATTCAGTTTTTTGCCAAGGGCTGCTCCGATTGCTACAGAAATACCCTGACCGAGTGATCCGGCCGCCTGATTGACCCCCTGAAGTCCCTCTGTGATAGATGGGTGACCCTGCAGTCTTGAACCGAACTGGCGAAAAGTGGAAAGTTCCTTTGCGGGAAAATAGCCTCTTCTTGCCAAAATGCTGTAAAGGAGCGGTGACATGTGACCGGCAGAGAGATAGAACTGGTCGTATCCGTTGCCGTCTCGTTGCCATTTTTCAGGGTCAATATTCATCTCCTTGAAATACAGATAAGTCAGAATATCTGTGCTGCTCAAGGATCCTCCCGGGTGGCCGGATGCCGCAATGGTTACCATACGGACGATGTCCCTCCTGACCTGAGAGGCAATTTGTTCAAAAGTATATGTTGACATAAGATTATTGTTGATTTGTGCAAATGTAACTCATTTTAATGATGCCGCAAAAACAATTATATTTGCATTCTAAAGTCATAAGTATATGAGGAACATAAGGAACTTTTGCATAATTGCGCATATTGATCATGGAAAGAGCACGCTGGCCGACAGGATGCTTGAATATACCAAGACCATAGATGTCAGGGAGATGGAAAACCAGGTCCTTGACTCCATGGACCTTGAGAGGGAGAAAGGCATAACCATAAAAAGTCATGCAATACAAATGGATTACGTAAAAGATGGAGAAAAATATGTATTCAATCTTATTGATACCCCTGGCCATGTGGATTTTTCTTACGAAGTGTCGCGTGCGATCGCTTCTTGTGAAGGCGCTCTGCTCGTGGTTGATGCGACTCAGGGAATACAGGCTCAGACAATATCAAATCTCTATCTTGCGATCGAACATGATTTGGAGATAATTCCCGTACTGAACAAGATCGATATGGATTCGGCAATGGTAGATGTCGTCCGTGATCAGGTGATAGATCTTATCGGCTGCAAATCCGAAGATGTTCTTTTGGCAAGTGCAAAGACAGGAGAGGGCATAAAGCAGATTCTGGACACTATTGTTGATAAAGTCCCTGCTCCTTCCGGAGATCCGGAGGCTCCCCTTCAGGCTCTGATTTTTGATTCAATCTTCAATTCTTTCAGAGGAATCATTGCATATTTTAAAGTAGCAAACGGATCAATTAAAACCGGAGACAGGGTAAAATTTGTAAATACAGGGATGGAGTATGATGCAGATGAGGTTGGGGTGCTAAAGATGAAACTTTGTCCGCGTGATGAGATTCCATGCGGAAGTGTAGGATATATTATTTCAGGAATCAAGACAGCATCAGAGGTAAAAGTCGGAGATACGATCACACATGTTGACAGGCCATGTACTAAGCACATAGAAGGTTTTGAGGATGTCAAACCTATGCTGTTTGCCGGAATGTACCCTGTGGAAGCAGATAAATATGAGGACCTTCGCGCTTCACTTGAAAAATTCCAACTTAATGACGCCTCGCTTGTATTTGAACCGGAATCTTCGCTTGCGCTTGGATTCGGCTTTCGTTGCGGCTTTCTCGGTCTTCTGCACCTTGAAATAGTACAGGAAAGGCTCTACAGAGAGTTTGACATGGATGTGATTACTACGGTCCCCAATGTTTCATATAAAGTATATACTACTCAGGGAGAGGTGATTGATGTGCATAATCCTTCAGGTCTTCCACCGTTGACAATGATAGATCATATTGAGGAGCCGTATATTCATGCCCAGATTATCTCAAAAAGCGAGTTTTTCGGACCTATTATGAAACTGTGTCTGGACAAGAGGGGAACCCTGCTCAGTCAACATTTCCTTACATCAGAGAGAGTTGAACTTACTTACGATATGCCTCTGTCAGAAATTGTTTTTGATTTTTACGATAAATTGAAATCAATTTCCAAGGGATACGCTTCTTTTGATTACCATGTTACAGAATATCAGAATGCCGATCTTGTAAAGTTGGATATTCTTCTTAATGGAGAGCAGGTGGATGCTCTTTCTTCACTTATTCACAGAGATCACGCTTATGATTTCGGACGAAGGATCTGCGAGAAACTGAAAGAACTTATTCCTCGACAACAATTTGAAATAGCTATTCAAGCAGCCATCGGAGCTAAGATTATTGCACGCGAAACGGTAAAAGCGGTTCGCAAAGATGTAACGGCAAAATGTTACGG
>CAZPLM010000257.1:0-2206 GCA_964587275.1 uncultured Muribaculaceae bacterium
TGGTCTGTGTTTTGATAATATTTTAGTCGTCAAAACGCAGACTAAAAATATGTCAGTATGCTCATTATTAGCCCATTACCAAAAACGCATGAGCACGTTTTCCTGCCTAGTGCATTTAGATGTTTCGGCCACCGCGGAGTTATCCTTGCCGGACCGCAATGGGCCCACGCAAGCCCATGCAGGTCCAGTAGGAGATAACTCCAACCGATCTGTGACATCACATAAACGATTGCTTCTCAAATAAAATGTGCACCAGACGACACAGGGCAGTGATTTGCGCACATTTAAATTCCGGCAAGGGGATTGCCGTTTTCGTCAAAGTCCAAAGTGGTAGCGAAATAATGAAATTTTATGCAACAAATTTGCGACTAAAATATCACCAAATACCAGATTAATAGTCATTTAGAGAGAACGGCCCAGTGTGTCGCCCAGAAATTTATTATATATTCATCCTTACTGTAACATACGTTTCTGCCACTGCTCCTGTATACCGCCCAAAAATTATCTATTCATTAAGCTTTATTTTTTAAGACAAGTCCCCGGAAAGTTCTAAATCACCAAAGTACTCTTGAGGCGAGATTTATAATAGTTCAATAGATGATATACTTAAGTTAAAATAATTAACCCAAATAGATACTTACAAATTGTTACTTATAATAAAAAAATCCTAAAAAAGATAAAAAATTATGCCACTATTAAGGTATAATACTTAATAATTGCAAAAAATAATAACAAATTGAAAATAAGAAAAAACGCGGTTGTTTTTTTCTGAAATGAAGAAATTGGGAGATAAATTAATTTATATTGACAAAAAATGCTAACTTTCGGCAATTTTTGAAAGACCAGGATAAAACTATTTATTTGTAAGCGTTAATAAAGGATTAATTAACTGATAAAGATATTATTATTCACTAACCTAAAATTTCATTTATGTTCATTAAGAAACAATTAGGCCGTTTTTTGACGACCATTTGCGCATTGGTGCTGACTGCATGGTCTGTACAGGCGCAAAATGTCAATGTTACCGGTAAAGTAACTGACAAGAACGGGGAGCCATTGGTCGGTGTTTACGTACTTGTTGAGGGGACTCAAACAGGCGCTTCCACTGATTTTGATGGAATCTACAAAATTACAGCTCCTAAGGACGCAAATCTTGTCTTCACATCGATGGGGTACAAAGATCAGACTGTTCCTGTAGGAGGAAGAGCAAAGATTGACGTTGTAATGCAAGATGATGCTCTTCTTCTTGAGAATGCAGTTGTAACTGCATTCGGTATAAAGAAGGAGAAGAAATCTCTCGGATACGCTGTCGAAGATTTGAAATCTGAAGAATTGATGAAGAATAAGACTGCAAACCCTATTTCTTCTCTTTCGGGTAAAATCGCCGGTGTAAACATTACACAGTCTTCTGGTGCTGCCGGTTCAGGAGCACAGATCATCCTTCGTGGTGGTACATCAGGATCAGAAGGTAAAGATAACCAGCCTCTGTTCGTTGTTGACGGTGTCATCTACGATAACTCTTCAACACTTGCAGGTAACTCAGCTTTTGATGGTACTTACAAATCAGCGACCACCACTTCAAACCGTGTTATGGATATCAACCCTGAGGATATTGAGAATATGTCAGTCCTCAAAGGCCCTGCCGCTTCCGCACTTTACGGATCACGCGCCGCCAATGGTGTTGTCATCATCACAACTAAAAAAGGTAAAGAGGGTGTAGTTGAGGTTAATGTAAACTCCAAATTCACTACTTCATGGGCAAAAAGCCTTCCTGAAGTACAGACTCAATGGTCAAGAGGTTACCTCCAGGAGAAGTATACTGATGGTAAATATACCGGATATGAATTTAATGACTTCTCATATAATTCTTGGGGCGAGGAATCTATTTTCAGGTCATACGACAACATGGGCAATTTCTTCCAGGGTGGCAATATCTTTGATGAAAGTGTCAGTGTAGCCGGAGGTACTGAAAAAGGCAATTTCTATCTTTCAGGATCTTACTATGATCAGACAGGTACAGTTCCGCAGACAGGGTATAACAAATACACTTTCCGTTTCAACGGTGAGCAGAAAATCGGCATTTTCACATTCTCTGCAAGTGCTGCTTATTCACAGGCTCATACAGACAGAACCCTTACCGGTAATGGTCTATATGGTTCTTCAGGAACCGGTACTCTTTATGGCGTTTACAACTGGTCTCCATTTG
>CAZPLM010000258.1:0-2195 GCA_964587275.1 uncultured Muribaculaceae bacterium
GCACGGTTTCCAGACTTTGCTGCATGAGCGGTCTCAGGGTTTGATCCGGTACCCGTGTAACGGTACACATCGAGCGCTTTTGCAGGGATTAGATTTCCCATGCCGTTGTAATCATTCCAGTCATTTGCTACAGAAGGAATTTTCCCACTCTCATCTTTATAATCCACAGGAGTGCCCCAGGCGTAGCCGGCATAGAAACTTGTACCTGGTTGCAGTTCAGAAGTCTGGTTTTCTGCATAAGTGTAATCTAATGTAATATCCCAGTTTTCAAGAGGGGTAATTGTTGCACCGAGATTGACGCTTGAGTATGCCTTTGTAATATTGGCAGTATTTGAGTTGGCTGTTTCCCATACCGGGTTTTTGCCGATACCGTTGCCATATTCATCGTATGGAACCAGAGGGAATGTAGGCCCCCAACGGTATGTATAATACCAGATATCAGCAGTGGTAGAATTGGTAGCAAAAGCCCATCTCTTTTGAGTTTTTGAATACATGAGGCCGGCGTGGATATTCAAAAAGTCTTTAATTTGTGAATTGACTCTGACATTTGCATTCCAACGGCGGAAGTCGTCATGTTTTGCTGTTTTCATCATACCGTTTTGATCGAGATAGCCAAGACTGATGTTGTATGTAGTCTTGCCGCTTTTCCCTGATACGGAGAGGTTATGTGTCTGTGTAGGTGCATGATCTCTTACCAAATAAGTGTAAGGGTCATAGGTACGGACACCAATCTTACGATCAGATTCATCAACCCACCAGTCACGGCCGTAGGTCATTGGATCGTATGGGTCAAGTTTGTCGCCATATTTATTCTGCCAGGCAACTGCGGCGTTCCATGATGCACGGTCAATTTTCCAGAAGGCTCCTACAGGAGTGGTTGTGCCCACACGTTCGTGTGCCTCAACAGTATAGTGCAATGCGTCAACACCGCCCATCTCATAATCCTTTGCCATACTTTGGAATGAGAGATTGGCCGAGTATGAAACTGTAATCTTGTCCGTCTTTGAACCTTTCTTAGAGTTGATCAAAATTACACCGAATGCAGCCTTTGCGCCGTAGATTGAAGAGGAAGCAGCATCCTTCAAGACTGAGATTGAAGCAATGTCATCAGGATTGACCATCTGAATTGAAGGGATCTCGACATTATCCAAAAGGATAAGAGGTGCAGATTCTCCTTTGTAAGATCCTACCTGTCCACGAATTCTGATGACAGGGTCTGATCCGACTTCTGTGGATCCGATAAGGATATTCAAGCCCGGAGTAACACCTTGCAATCCGCGGCCGATATCGGCGATAGGACGGCTTGACAAGGTCTTGGAAGCATCTATTGCAGCGACTGCGCCGGTCAGGTTCTCTTTCTTTTGAGTGCCGAATCCGACAACAACAGCATCCTGCAACATTTCAGCATCCTCTTCGAGGATGACATTAATAACTGCTCTGCCATTAACTGGAGCTTTCAAATCCTTATATCCCATACAAGAGAAAAGCAGATTTCCCTTAGCGGGGGCGGAAATTGAAAACACACCGTCCAGATTGGTTGAAGCGCCGGTACGCGTACCCTCGACGAGTACGTATGCTCCGACAATTGCATCTCCATTCTGGTCGGTAACTTTACCAGTTACGTTCAGATTTTGGGCGTACAGTGATCCCATAGTGAGGATTACTGCGCACATAGTCGCAATGATGCGACTCATTTTCTTTGAAATGAACATAAATGAAATTTTAGGTTAAAAATATAGTTAAGTATAAAAACTTGCGTTCAAGCAAGAAGTATTTCAGTTGCTCAAATGTAAGAAAAAAAGCGATATTATGAATAATCTGCCGGTTAATTGAGGGTAAACAGACCATCAATGCTCTGATTCTCTGCCATTTTGACCTCTATAGGAATGTAGAAAAGCCTTGTCTTTAAGGTGTCTGGAATATAGGTGTCAAAGATAATGCGCTGAGCATCTTTTTCAGTAGTGAGAACAAGAGCGCGGGGGTGACGTTTTGAGAGTGAATAAATAGATCTGACATTACTTCTCGAGAATTTGTGGTGATCTCCGAATGAGATGTGGAACACAGAGGTATAGTGTGCCTTGACATAACGCCTGAGATGTGAATCATTGGCTATCCCGGTAAAAAGAATAACCTCTTTGGAATAGATGAATCTGTTGTTTCCTTCCTCCTGAAATACAGGACGCGGCTCTTTATAA
>CAZPLM010000259.1:0-2190 GCA_964587275.1 uncultured Muribaculaceae bacterium
GATGTGATAAAAGGCTCAAAAATTTCCCTTTCCGCTCAGAACTGCGCAGATATGGACAAGGGCGCATATACAGGAGAGGTATCTGCCAAGATGCTTAAATCTGCCGGATGTGCTTACACTATACTTGGACACTCTGAGAGGAGACAATATTATGGAGAAACATCTGAAAAGTTGATAAAAAAGATTGCTCTTGCATTTGCTGAGGGGATTTGTCCCATATATTGTGTTGGGGAAAATCTTGAAGAGAGAGAATCAGGCAAGCATTTTGCCGTTGTAGAATCTCAACTTAAAGAGGTGCTTTTCTCTCTTACTCCGGAAGAAATGGCTCATGTCGTTGTTGCTTACGAACCTGTTTGGGCAATCGGAACAGGAGTTACAGCTACTTCTGCTCAGGCACAGGAGATCCACGCATTTATTAGAAAAACCCTTGCCGCAAAATTTGGCGCTGTCGCGGATGAAGTTTCTATACTCTATGGCGGCAGTTGTAAACCATCCAATGCAAAAGAACTTTTTGCCTGCAAAGATATTGATGGCGGATTGATTGGTGGCGCTGCTCTTAAGGCAGATGACTTTGTGGCTATCGCTCAGAGTTACTAATGGAATATATTGAGACTGTAATAAAGTTTAAGCCGTTTTCCGAGGAAAAGGCGGAAATGATCATAGCTGAGATTTCAGATCTCGGCTATGATGGTTTTATAATTGAGGGAGAGGGATATGACATGGTTGCAGGGACCATTGAGGGAAAAGATTTTACCGGTGCTTCAAATGAGGGCACAAGTAGCGCTGTTTCTGGCTATTTGAAGGCTTATATTCCAAAAGATAAGTATTCGGCGCATAACCTGAAGACAGTGCTGAGTTCTTTTGGAAATTTGGGCAGTCCTGAAATATCTTTTTCTTCTGTAATGATGCCGGATAAAAACTGGAATGCAATCTGGGAGAGCGGATTTGAACCGGTTGTGGTGGATAATTTGTGTACGCTGAAAGCGACATTTCATAAAGGTCTCCCCAAAACACGTTATCAGATTACAATAGATCCTGAAATGGCATTCGGTACAGGTCATCATCAGACCACTTATTTGATGATGGAAGCGTTGCTGGATTATAGAAGTTCAGATAATGTCCCGTGCGGTTTACACGATGTTCAGATATTGGATATGGGATGCGGAACAGGGGTTCTTGCAATTTTAGCAGCCAAGATGGGCGCTATGACTCCGGTTCACGCAATTGATATTGATCCTGTTGCCGTCCGCTCTGCAAGAAAAAACTGTAAATTGAATAAGGTCGGTGGCAAGGTGACAGTTCTTTGCGGTGATGCTTCACTTATTCAGGCCGGTAAATATGATATGATTCTTGCCAATATTAACAGGAATATTCTGCTTGAGGATATGTCAACATATTCAAGGGCTCTACGTCCAGGCGGTGAGTTGATTGTAAGCGGATTCTATGTCGGTGATATTGAAATGCTCAATAAAGAGGCACTCAGTAATTCTCTGGAGTTTGTGTCAAACGCTGAAAGGGAGAAATGGGCGAGGGTCAAATATGTCAAAAAGTAATTGATTTAGTCAGTTACATTGATTTTTTTTGAAAAAACAAAAAAAATGCCTTAAATTTGCAATCCTTTTACGGGAAAATATGCGGGCGTGTTGTAATTGGTAGCCAAGCCAGACTTAGGATCTGGTGCCGAAAGGCGTGGGGGTTCGAGTCCCTTCGCCCGCACAAAAGAAAGGGTGTTCTGCTTTGCAGGATACCCTTTCTTTTGTGCGTGGCTGATGCCCGACTTTTTTCCACTTAGTGCAGGGTTGGTGCCCGATCTTTTTCACTTTGTGCGTGGCTGATGCCCGACTTTTTTCCACTTAGCTTCGCTTCCCTCAGGGGGGCATGCTTTTGGCTTTCACTCTCTTCGAGAGCTTGCCCCAATATGGTCAGCTGCCACCGCCGTTGTGAATCGACCTTTTTATGATTTATGGGGGTGAGATGCTCGCAGCTTTTTTACCACTTTGTCTCACTCCGTTCTACATTCATCTCGTCATGGGAGGTACCGACTTTCTGCTCATCCTTCTGCTCATCCTTTTGTTCACCCTTTTGCTCACCCTTTTGCTCACCCTTCTGCTAAGTGTTCGCCCCATTCTGCCGCTGAAGCGGTTTGAAAAACTTCCGCTGGCGACAAAACAGGCACTTTTTGTTGCCAGC
>CAZPLM010000260.1:0-2189 GCA_964587275.1 uncultured Muribaculaceae bacterium
TACGAAATCTCGTTGCACTCTTTGTCCGTCACAGATTTATACTTGGCTTTAATCGCGTCAAGCACTTCTTTCCTGTCACCTTTGACTTTAAGATAAAACAATATACCAGGCTGATACGATTCCGGTGTAACATATTTTGGCGTAATCATAGTCGCCTGACAATCATTTAGTACGGTTCCTGTCTTGAAATCTCTATATATTCCTCCAAGAATCTTCCGCATATCCCCATCACCATGATTAATGGAAAATTCTCTGTCATCTATTGAAGCGCCAAGAGCCTGTGCAGCTTTCTCATTAAGCCATATTGCACCCGATCCGGGGTGATTGTCACTGAGCAATTCCAGCCCGAGGATCTTCACAGCTGCAGAATCCAGATTCATAATATTGATCCACCTCTCATTCCCATCCTTGTCTTTAAATGAAGTCATCGAAGCCATCCCGCTAAAAAATGAACAGCCTCCCCCGACACCCACATCCTCTATACATGGAAGAGACTTCAGTTCACTGACAAAAGAATTGAACTGCGGCTCAGTCATATTCCAGTCTACAAACTCTATGATATCCTTGACATTATGACCGAGAGGAGCATTTACAAGATGCCTGATCTGCAGATAAACAGTAGTGGAACAGACTATCATCACCACGGTAATGACATTTTGGAAAACCATAAATATCTTGGAAAACACCATTTTAGAACGAAATCTCAATGCACCTTTTACTATATCTATCGGCTTGTATCTGGAAATGACATAAGCAGGGATGCACCCTGAAACTGCTCCAATAACCAATATGAACAACAGATACGCCCCTGCAATTTTCCATGAAAAGTGGGACAATATATCAATTTGAGATCCGCAAAGCGATGAAGCGGACTTCTGACACAACAATGCCAGTAAGAATCCTATAATAAATGCTATCAGTGTGATCAGTGTTGACTCAATAATCAGTCTGAATGTCACGCTTTTACCTGATGCACCAAGCAATTTGCGGCTGGCCATCTCTTTTGCTCTGAATCCGGTCTGTGCAACTGTAAGGTTAATATAATTTGTAATGGCAAACAACAGAATTGCAATACCTGCTGTCAGTAAAATGAGAAGAATCTGTCTGTTGCCATGTTCAAATCCATCGACTTTGTTACGCTCGTCAAGCATCATTTTGCTTATCGGCGTGAGAATCACTTCTTTTCTGTCGGCAAGTTTATAATCCCAGTCATTTTCTTTCAAGTACTCCAACATTATTGGGGTTTTTGATTGAATATCAGCCTTCGGAAGTGCCATAAATAATGTTTTGCAACACCCTGCACCTGACATTATCACATCTCTGGTAAAAAAGTCATTTGACGAAAGAGCACGTGTATTGTCAACTAATGTGATGAGTTCTGTTTTGTTGGGTAATACAGTACGATTCAGGTTTTTAATTACAGCCGAAACTGTAAAACTTGCTTCCTTTTTATTCCTGCTGACAGTCACGATACTGCCAAGCACATCTGTACTCCCGAACAGTTCAAGGGCGAGAGATTCTGTAATAACCGCCTTTTCAGGCGAATCAAGCGCAGTTTTACTATTTCCATAAATAAATGGAAATGCAAAAAAATCAAAGAATGTGGAGTCAGCGAATAGAATTGCTGTTTCATTTTTGGTATTATCATCCGCCTTTGAATAGACATTTGCCTCATAATCAATAATAGAGCATTTCTTTTCAATTTCCGGGATCATCTCCGCTATTGCAGCACTGTTTACATAATTTGAAGAGTATCCATTTTCTTTCCCCAGCACATAAATATCTTTGCTCCTCGGATAATATCTGTCAACATCAAGCATCTGAACAGCATAATCAGCGATAAGAATGACAAACATAAGTGATACTGCAAGTCCAAAAAGATTTATTACAGTATAAAGTTTTCTCTTGCTGAGAAATTTAATAAATGAATTGATGTGCATAGCTAATTTTAATACTTACAGACACCAATAAGGCATAATTTATGCCAAACGCCATAATCGTATGAGTATAAAATAATTAGCATTTAGACTTTATTGAAAATTGTCAATTAAATTTACACTTTATGTAATAATATTTTACAGGCAGGGACAGTTCATTGTACAAAAAAAGCCCCACGCACTGCGTGAGGCTTAAATTGTGGAGAACAAGGGAGTCGAACCCTTGACCCCCTGCTTGCAAAGCAGGTGCTC
>CAZPLM010000261.1:0-2161 GCA_964587275.1 uncultured Muribaculaceae bacterium
GTTTATCCGGAGCGTGGTTAATTTTTTTGTTTTCAGGGATGTCCTTGCTTATTTTTCCATAGTGATGCTTCAAATATGCTTCAAGATCAGAGGGAGCCATTACCTCAATCGGGCCAAATTTAACTTTTTGAGTATTTAAGACGGATGATACAGGGATTTGGTCGTTTGGTGAACGGACAATATTGTAGCATTTTTTGTTTTTGTTATTGTAATGAGTGGTGATCTTAAGGTATTTGTTGTATATCTGTTGTTTAGAATGTGTCATAACCACAATCTTTGTTAACAGGCAATAAAAAAACCTTTTGTGATTGTAGTGTTCTCTTTTTACCGGAGAAAACCATTTCCACATCCATTGTGTCTTTCCTAAATAGCAACTTATCCAAAAGTTTAAGTAATATTTTTGTATCTGTTCTGCAAAATTAGTGTCCGGGATTTTATCATATGGAAATACATCAACAAAAATATTGTTTTGAAGATTCAGACCGGAGGCAATCTCATTAAAAAAAAGTGTATTGCGCTTCATTACTTTCCCAAAGTAATAGAGGCAGTCAGGCTCAGTTTGATAACAACTGAGAAAGAAATCCTTGCCAAGGTGATATGGGGCTTCTTTTATGAATCTGTCATAATTTTCGCGTGTCATCCCTACATCAGCATCGTCATCCCATGGGATGATGCCATCATAAAAATAAGCACCAATTGCAGTTCCGCCCACGATAAAGTATTGGATATTGCATTCTTCGCAAACTCTAACGGTTTCTGCAAGAATTTCATATAAGACTGAATGGAGCCTTTCAAGTGTTTCGTCGGAATATCTCATTAATTTTTTTTACAAAATTAATCCATTTAAGCGATTATTAAAAAATATCAGAATAAATGTCTACAGATAAGAGAGTGGTATTGTATGATGTAGTTGCAATCAGGTTGTTACTGATTGTGCTATTGGTATTCTTCCATGCATTTGCAGTTTTTTCCGAGGGACTTGATCAAATTTTTGGTTACCCTGAAATACCTGTATACCGGTGGGCAGATAAATTTTCAATTGCTTTTTTTCTTGAAACATTTGTTTTTATTTCAGGTTATGTATATGGATATCAGGTAAGGATCAAAGGGGATGGGATTATTTCTTTTAAAAAGACAATAATTGGAAAGTTTAAAAGGTTGATTCTTCCAAGCATAATATTTGGTCTGTTATATGTCGCCTTGTTTGGTGATAAATCTCAGAGCATCAATCAAGTAATTTATAGTGTGATAAACGGTAAAAGCCACCTGTGGTTTCTTCAAATGTTGTTCTGGTGCTTTGTATCGTTATATATAATATTTAAATTGCATTTATCTCAAAAGATTGTATTTCCCATCCTGATTGTATGCGCATTATTTTCCAGAGGTCCTTTACCTTTGCAAATTAATCATACGATGTACTATATGCTCTTTTTTTATATTGGTTTTCTTCTTCAGAGAAACAATATTTCCATTGAAAAATTTCTTTTTAAAAGAAAAATAATAGTGCTGATTATTTGTTTTATAACAGTTTTTATATTACTCACACTTTTTCGAGATTGGTTTAATATGACAATTCTTAGAGACTCCCTTTCTAATAGAGTAATTAATAAAACGGTTAATAACTTTTCTCAGTTAATATGTGCTTCACTTGGCGTTATTTCTGTTTACCTTACAACTAATTATATACTTAAGAAGCAGGTAGTTACTGATCTTCAAATTAAAATTAGCAGTTATTGTTTCGGTGTTTATTTAATACAACAATTCATTTTCGTGGCATTATACTATTACACATGTCTTCCATATCTTGTGAATTGTTATCTCCTCCCATGGATTGGTTTCATAATCGCAATGACAGGTTAGATTGCATTGACTGCACTATGCCTGAAAACTAAGGTTGGCCGGTTTCTGATTGGGTGATTAATTCTTCAACCAATTTAAGCGATTATTAAATAATAGAGGTATTTTTGTATATAAGATTGTTTGCCTATGAAAGTATCCGTAATCTTGCCGGTGTATAATGCTGAAAAGTATTTGAGAGATGCTGTTGACAGTATTCTGGCTCAGACATTCAGGGATTTTGAATTGATCATCATTAATGACGGGTCAACTGATGGAAGTCGTCAAATTATTGATTCATATAATGATGATCGCATCGTTAAGG
>CAZPLM010000262.1:0-2134 GCA_964587275.1 uncultured Muribaculaceae bacterium
AGTAAATAAGATAAGTCACTTCAGTTCGATTTGTTATGCTTTTATTTCTGGCCTTTACGGATGCAGCATTTTTTCTACAGGACATATTGAGGTAAACGAAATATCTGCTGTTTTCGCCTCCTGGATAGTCGCTCCAATATGCGCTATTATTCTCGGCGCATTGATATATGTGATATATACTGCGACTGTCGGGAAAAGCAATGCCCATTTGATGCGTTTCAGCGAAGCAATGAAATTTGTTGTTCTAATAGGAAGTATACTGCTTGCTTTTGCATTTGCCCTTAATAACGGACAAGTATTGCTTATGATCTCGGAGGCGGTCGATATCAATCGTTATTTGCTTGTTGCAGTGATGATAGTATTAATTATCTCACTGTTTGTATTCTTGAGAAAGAGGATCACCAACCGAGTATATGAATTGCTTGATGCAGAGTTTGATATTAATTTTTCAGTTGCAATATCGATTACATTTTCATCAGCTCTTGTCCTTTTGTTGTTTTCTTCCAACAGGATGCTCTCATTTATCGGTTTGAGGGCGGCACCGATTTCCGTTCCGTTTCTATTATTCTTTTCGCTCCTGGGGATAGGATTTGTTCAAAACATGGAAAAGCTGGAGATTCGTACGCTCTTAAAAATGTTGCTCTCATTTGTGGCAACAATCCTTATCGCACCGTTGCTTGCTTATCTTTTTTGTCTGATCATAGGTCGTGATATTCTTTCAGCCCCGATAGTTACAGGTAATATGGCACATAATGTTGTGGATTATAACCTGATTGTCTTTTCCGCACTTGCGCTTCTCAGTGTCGCGACATTGATAATTATCGATTACAGGCAGAAAGTCAAGGAGGAGAATAAATGCAAGGCCTTGTTCCAGCAACAGCAACAGTACGAAAATAGCAGTATTCTGGATGCCATCGAAGTCAAGGCTATACTTGCCGAGAATGAAGGTCTTTATAACAGGCTTGAGGGGAAGAGAAAGGAGTTGGTCGATGTGGCCCTTAACATCAGCGAGCAGAGAGAGTTTTACGGAGTATTGTACAACAAATTGAAAAATGCTGATGCAATGAAAGATGGGGATGAAAAAAATTCAGCATTGAAGGAAATAGAACAGATGTTGTTCCAAAGGATGACATTCAGGCAGGAAATGGATGGATTTTATCTTCAGGCTGAGAAGTTGCACAAGGATTTTTCAATCAAATTGAAAGAGAGTTTTCCAAATCTTACGGAACAGGAAAAGAAACTTGCAACCTTGTTGCGTCTCGGTTTTTCCACTAAAGAGATAGCATCGTTAATGAATATTTCTGTTAAGAGCGGTGAAATAAGCAGATACAGATTAAGAAAAAAATTAAACCTTAAACAGGGAGATAATTTGATACAATTTATTAAATCACTTTAAAACAATAATTTATGAAAGCTAAAATTACATTGTTATTTGTTGTGGCATTGCTTCTGACCTCTTTTGCGGGTGCTCAGGAGAAAAAAGAGTGCTGCAAGGAAGGAGAACAACTGGAAGAAGTCCGTTACAATCAGTACGGTGTTCCTGTAAACAGAATCAAATTAAATGTGGAAAATCGTGACGGTATCCTCGTATTCGAGTCACAAGATCAGAAATACAAATTCTGGTTTGATAACAGGGTACAGGTAGATGGTGCCACATTTTTCGGTGCGGATGAAAACTTCGACGCTATAGGTGACGGTGTTTCAGTTCGCAGGGCGAGAATAGCCGTAAAGGCAAAAATCGGAAAATGGTATGGTGAGGTAGATACAGACTTTGCAAACGGTACATTTGAGTTAAAGGATGCACTTGTCCGTTTTGAGGGTCTAAAGAACTTTGAGTTTACTGCAGGTAATTTCAAAGAGGCCTTTTCCATGGAGTCGACTACTACATCAAGGTATCTTCCTTTTATGGAGAGACCTATGATAGTTCAGACATTTGCTCCATCACGTCACCTTGGTTTGCAGGCAAAATATAACTACAATTGGTTGATGGTTGCCGCAGGAATTCATTATCAGGCTGTCGAGGATCTGGAGACCAGAACAAATGTTGAAGACAATAACAAGCATTATGGAAGAAATCCGGGCTATTCAACTACAGGTAAGGTAGTATTCATGCCTTTATGGAAGGAGACAAATT
>CAZPLM010000263.1:0-2124 GCA_964587275.1 uncultured Muribaculaceae bacterium
CTCGATGAAAGAAAATAATCTGTAATACTTTCAGTATTAAGATAAGGGTGATCATTTACATATTTGATCACCCTTATCTTATTTAATAGTACCAGATGACTTACATAATCCACACCTAAAGGAAAGAATGGTTTGTAACCTTCTTAACCCCTACAAGTCCATAATACGACGGATCAATAATCCCGTAAACAGCAACTCGTTTCCCGAGATTACCGGGATTATCCACCAGATTGAGGGCTTCGCGGACTGTGCCGGAAGGCAATTCTACAGACATACAGTTTGATCGTTCTTTCTCATCGGATGATGAAGCAATTGCAAGGCAAGTGTTCTTTGTAAAGGGGATCTCGAAAGAGATTGACGAACTGCTCAAGTCACCTCCCGCAATATACCCGGAAACCCATATTGTATCGCCTGTTCTGTTTTTTGCGGAAGCCACTGAACATGCTTTTTCAAGAGTGCTTCCGTCTCCCCGGCTATCCTGCGGATCATTCTCTCCTACCACAATGGTTTCTGAAATCCACTCGGCAGTTGTATCGACTGCAACGGTAATATTTGAATTTACCGTATTGCTCGATGCGTCAAGATTTATCACCAGCATTTTACCAACACTCAACTCCCTGCTGAAAAGAATTTTTCTGTCATTACTTTCTGAATAGTAGAACAATGCGGATTCAGGAAATAAATAGGCAGTTCTTGTCTCATCATAAAGGTAATTCAGTTCGCCGGACTCCTGAGAAATAAGAAGATTCCCTCCATTATATTTCTGTCGGAACTGATCGCTGAAATTGACTTTTACTCCGCAGTTTGTCCTGACGCATAAAAAAGCGATGTGTACACTTTCTCCTGAAGAGACTACCACCGTCTTTGAATCACCAAATTGAGGTTTATCAAATGCAGGAGCATCAAATAGTTGGGAAACCACTGAGATTTCATACGTGCCGGGAGAAACGATCAGTTCTTCCGGACGATTACCATATTTGTCATTATACATCTCCTCCCCGGAACTGTTAATGACCTTGAGAATAAAAGAATTGGTATCGATTGCATCTGCTTTCGTACAATAAGAGTCGATACCGTAATTGTACATTTCAAACGACAGAAATCCATCGTTTTCTTTAGTTTCTGGCAGTAAGTTACAAGCTGCCAATGAGATAGTGGAGATCATCCCTATCAACACAAATCTTTTCATATAACCTCCATTTTTATTGTTAGTGTTCAAATTTAGAAGAATTTTCAATGCCTTTAATAAAATAAAGCAGAGTAATGTCACATTTATCTGATGTTGGATTTATTTCCCATTTGTGCAACATCAAGTCCTTACCAAATATCAATTATTATCGGCTAAAACTATGGAATTATAAAAAAACTGACAAAAAAATTGAAATAATCATAGCATTTACTTATTTTTATAAATTATTTATAAAACCTTAAAGCATTTTTAATCATAAATTCTATGAATAAAATTATTTCGCACCCAATTATTGACATTCCTAAAGAAGATCTCGTTGAATTCGAGTTCGAGGGACATAAAGTCAAAGGACAGAGAGGCCATACAATAGCAGCCGCATTACATCAGGCAGGTTATCTGGTACACAATCACAGTTTAAAGGAAAGGAACCGAACCCTTGAGTGTGGCATAGGTAAATGCGGTGCCTGCGAAATGATCGTTGATGGTCATGTTCGAAGGGTTTGCATTACCAAAGTCGATGGAGTCAAACAAGTTGAAAGAATTGGAAAAGCGAATGAGGATCCGAAAAAAGGAGATATGTTCAACAGCATTAAGATTGATGAAAAACCTGGCGAGCATAAGAAAATATATAAGACATCAGTAGTAATTGTTGGCGCGGGACCTGCAGGACTTGCCGCAAGAGAAGAACTTAATAAAGCCGGGGTTGATAATCTTGTCATTGACAACAATGGAAAGATCGGCGGACAGTTCAATATGCAGACACACCAGTTTTTCTTCTTTGAGCAGCAGAAGAGATTTGGCGGAATGAGAGGTTTTGAAATTGCCAAAGAACTTGCGGGTGACAATACAGATGGCATAATGCTTAACTCCGTTGTATGGGATATTCTTCAAAACAGGAGGCTGGCTATAAAAAACATTGAAACCCAGGAGGTATT
>CAZPLM010000264.1:0-2092 GCA_964587275.1 uncultured Muribaculaceae bacterium
ATAATTCCTATGGGAAGATGAATGGCACCTCAATGGCTTGCCCTCACGTTTCAGGCGTAGCAGCTCTACTCGTTTCATATTTCAAGGGAATCGGATTTACAAGAGAATCACTCTGGAACAAACTTACATTATCAGCAACTGATATTCAGAAATACAACAGCGGCAATTCTGAAATCGGAGGTCTTGTCAATGCATACACAGCTATCGCTTCATCAAGTACCACAGCTCCAGATCCTGTCACATATCTTAATGCTGCTGTCAAATCGAATATTGTTACCGTATCGATGGTGGTTCCAAAGGATAAGGATGATAAGAAAGCATACGGTATTTCTGTATTTTTTAGTACAAGCGCTATATCGAGCGCTAATTGCGATTGCAAAAACTTCTCTGTAGGAGATTTGAATGTCGGAGACACGCTGACAGGAATTATCACCGGACTCGACTTTGAAAGCATGTATTATCTCTCAGCCTGCGCATACGATATGTCAGGTAACCGCTCGGCACTGTCAAAGAATATTAATATAACCACCGGAAGCAATACCAGTCCGACAATTACAGCCCTGAACGGCACTGAACTTACCATGAAGGCCTACCAGACAATTGCGCTTAATTTCAAGATAGAAGATGCTGACGGTCATTCGTTTACAGTTAAAATATCTGATGACTCGGGGGCATCTGAACTTGTAATGACTTCAACCAGTAATGCTCAGATTACCATAACAGGTACAAAGGCACCGGCAGGAAGTTATACTGCGACACTCAACGTCACTGACGACTATGGAGCTTACGCTGATCTTGACATCCACTATACGATTGAAAAGAACAATCCTCCTGAGATAATTAAGAGTATAGACAATCAGGTATTTGGAGCAAAAAATGTAGAACGCACTTTTAATATTGGCGATTATTTTACAGACCTTGATGGAGAACCGCTTTCTTTCATACTTGAATGCTCAGACAACGCTGTCGTCAATCTGAATGTTGCGAACAATCTGATCTATATTACTTCCCTCAAATACGGGACGGCAGAGTGCACCATTACTGCAAAAGACGCATTGGATGAGAGTGTAAGCACATCATTCAAGGTGCTTGTAAGAGATGAAACTGTCGATATCGACCTTTATCCAAATCCGGTGAAGACAACACTTTTCCTGCGTACAAGTCAGGAGCAGACTGCAACTGTCAGAGTGACGAATATGGCCGGCGGTGAAATATTCAATAAGTCGGTGTCAATTTCCCCGTTCAATCCGGGAAGTGTAGATATGTCAAATTGCAGCGGAGGTACATATAATGTCTCTATAGAAACAGGGAGCAAGACAATAACTAAAACAGTCGTAAAATTATGATAAGAAAATATATATCGATATGCGCATTGTTTTGCGCCATTTCGTTTTCATCTTGGGGACAAAGCGCTTCATTTCTCAATGTTCCATCTGACATAAGAAGTTCTGCTCTTGGAGGCTCTTCTGTTGCACTTTCTGCAAACGCATTTTCTTTTTTCAATAACAGTTCTGCGGCAGCCTTCGGAACAGCCGGTGCAATAGGTGCTTCATATCTGATGTGGCAACCTGATGCACTGAATTGTAATATTGTAAATCTAGGTGCCTATTTTCACATGAGCGAAAAGTTCAGTATTACAGTGGGAGGTAAATACAATATGATTCCTGAATATGATATTACAGACTCAAAAGGGAATATCACAGGTACATTCAAACCATCGGAATATATTTTTGGTCTTGGGGCCGCGTATGCATTCAATCCAAATTTCGCTTTGTCAGTAAATGCCAAATATATCGGGTCTGAGATGGGTGAAGATGCATCCGGCAGTTCATTCGCAGCGGATCTCGGTTTGACATACAGGATTAAATCGCTCAATTTGGGCTTTACTTTGGCAAATTTGGGCTCGAAGATCAATTATGGTGATTCTGATTATTCTCTTCCTTCCGTGGCTAAATTGGGCGCGGCATACACTTATACTGTCAAATCGCATTCAATTACAGGAACAGTTGAAGCAGGATACCTTTTCCCTTCTGATTATTCTACATTCATTGCTGCAATCGGAGTCGAATATGCATACAAAGATATTTTCGCT
>CAZPLM010000265.1:0-2089 GCA_964587275.1 uncultured Muribaculaceae bacterium
TATCAAGAATCTGTGGAAAAAATGAGACGGAATCGGATGTCGGATATTTGCAGTTGAGTGCAGGCTGTCCCGGAGGCGTAAGTACTATGGCCCCCATAAAACCGGAAGCTTTTGATCTGATCTCCGAACGGAATCCTGATACGACAGATATGGCAATCAATATTACAGTTATGCTTATTGCCACAGAAAAAAGGCCTATGCCTGTACTTACACGGCTGAGTTTCTTTTCACCGGCCACACCTTTCTCTTTTTTCTGCAGCCTTTCGGCTATAAACCGATATACTTTCATTTTTTCTCCTTTTCAGTAGTATTGATCCGATAATCTTCATATCTCGCCAAAATGGAATTCACATAATCAATTGTCTGTTTACCAACAAATGACGGGTTTGCCGAGAATGACTTTGTAACATCCACCCAGTCATTAGGATTAAGTCCAAGCTCAGCTGCAAATTCTCTGCAGTTTTGGATTTTCCCTTCTCCGGCATTATATGAAGCAAGTGCGAATTTAACCACATTGATCGAATCAAGGCCCTCATTCTTATACATATTGAATAAATACTGCAAATGAAGAGTACCTGCCTTGATATTCAGGTCAGGATCAAAAAGGTCATCCACTCCGTACCTCTGTGCTGTCGATTCCTTTACCTGCATCAGACCTTTTGCGCTCTTATTTGACTCGGCCGCCATGAAGAAATGGGATTCTTCATACGCTACTGAAGAGACAAGTCTCCAGTCAATCCCGGCAAATTTGCTGTATTTCTTGATAATATCATCATAAGGAGAGATTGTGGATGATCCTGAGTATGAATAGTTGTATTTGTGAAAATATCTGTTTACAGTTCTTGAATATTGCCTTTTTGTTTTAAAGTCAGACAGCCAGAAATTAATGGAATTGAGAAGGTTCCTGTTCTTTTTGGAGACAGCCCAGACAATGTTTTTCTCAACTGGTATTGACAGCATTATCCTCTCCTGGTAATCATCGGGAACAGGATTTTTCTCAGTATTCATTACTATTATATCATACTTGCCTGATTCAAGGCTGTCCCAACAGGCTGGAGACGGTGAAGGCGGATCAATATTGACAGTCAAATGACAATAATCAGCATAATATTGAAGCAGCTCATAGTTAAAACCGACAGGTCTTCCTACTCCTGCATACATTCTGCCATCCAAAATAATTGAACAATAGAGATTCTCCTTTTCGACTTTGTAGAAATTATCCGCATTCTTGATTCTTATCAAGAACAGGGTAGACTCTAAGAAAAGCAGTACAAATATTGCTATAACGAATTTCCACTTATATGGAATCTTCAGATAACCCTTTATTTTAAGTAAAACGGCCAGAATATTCCAAATTTAACTGTCTGATCTGTTCTTATGTAGTGGTATGCTGAGAAATAATCGTTACCAGGCCACCCTTTTAATGCATTTGTATATTTAAGATATATGCAAGCTCTTTTCCACTGCATATTGATAAAGGCTTCAACATAAGGGTTATTTCCTGTTTTCTCACTGTTCTGATTATAAAATACTCCAAGATCGGGGCTGTAGTTCTGCACATAATAAGGTGTGTGAAATACGGCGTTTGCCCCAATCTGCATAGCCAAAACTTCTTTTACGACATTAAACTGGACGTAATATCTCAAATTGGCCGACAATTTTGGTAAAGGCAGAACATCTTGATTGGAAGAGACTTGAAACAGAACTCTGTTATCAAAATGGAATGCCCATAATTTAAAGTTTTTTTGCAGATACGCACTGAAAACGTGCACCGGCGAATCATGCTGTTGCACGACAGATAGCGTATCATAATAGATCATTTTATCCGCAAGTGCATAGCCTGCGAAAAGCTGCATCTTGAAAGACGGTATATCAATGACAGCCTGAAGCCTTGATTCCGAAACTTTGTCAAAATCATTGTTCCAGGCGTGGTGATTCATATAAACATTATTTACTGAATATGCTGGACGTTTTAGAGAGGTCTCAAAGTGAGCCGTCAAATGGATACCATCTTTTATCGGATAGATTGAAAACTTCAGATTGCCCTGAAGATTAAAATCATTGATAAAATAGCCCATAAAATTATAGC
>CAZPLM010000266.1:0-725 GCA_964587275.1 uncultured Muribaculaceae bacterium
CCAACTGTTTACCGTTAATTGAAGACTTTGTGATTAGCAGTTTGCGCGTTACAAACTTATTGATAAACTCCTGTTCTTCAGCTTTCCCCAAACTGACTTTTTCTCCGAAGAAGGCAGCTATGCCTTCAGACAGAGAGTTGGAAGAAACTATTGAAATCTTGTCACCACTATTTAAGATCGAGGCAGAAGAGGCTATCTCAACACTCCCATCTACTCTATGGATCCTGGAAATGACAAATGGCTTTCCCGGCAATTTATCAGCCTCAAATATGCTCTTCCCAAAAATCACAGGGTTGGTTATCATTACTGTGATTCTTATGGCACAGTCAGAAGGAGCCATTGCCGCATCTGCCGCATCTCTCTCCTTTTTGACATCTACCTTCAGTATTTTTTTTATCAGCACAAGAGAAATAATCACTCCAAGTACCCCAAGAGGATAGGCTACTGCGTACCCCATGGCAATAGAAGGACTCTCCATTCCTGTAACATCCAATAAAGTCTGCTGCGCCGCACCAAGGCCGGGAGTATTTGTCACAGCTCCGCAAAGGACTCCTGTCATTGTTGTAAGAGGTGTATTTGTGATCAGATGTATTCCAAATGCAGTCAGGCATCCAAGAAAAACATATATTACAGCAAGCATATTGAGTTTGACCCCTCCCTTTTTAAAAGAGGAGAAAAAACCCGGCCCTACCTGTAAGCCGATCATAAAAATAAACAGGATCAGA
>CAZPLM010000266.1:735-1428 GCA_964587275.1 uncultured Muribaculaceae bacterium
AGTGCAGTGTAATTGGATTTACCCTTAATCCGAAATGACTCGCAATAATACCCACAAAAAGAATCCAGGTAGCGCCGATAGATACCCCTCCTATCTTTATCTTCTCCAACAAAGCACCTACAGCCACAACCAACGCAAGCACAAGCAATGAATGTGCAGTGGAAGCGCTGAAAAACAGTTCCTTTAACCAATCCATCTTTACAACTTTTACTTAAATAAATATAACTTATCGCTCCTCCTTAACTTGTCAGGAATTGGAATCGAACATATATCTCCCTTATTTGCAGTATTGACACTCTTCAGATCAACCCTAATTTCAGAAACAGTATATTCAAGGACCCCCGTTGAAGGTCCGGTTATCAGAATAGGATCTCCGACAGAGACACTTCCGGTCTCAATCAAAACTTCTGCAACTTTTATCTTATCGAAATAGTTAGTAATCTTTCCTGCATAACTCTTTGTTCTTGTCGCCTTGTTTCCATAGACCGTACTCCACTCCCCAAGACGTGCACCCATATAATAACCGTCCCAGAAACCACGGTTAAACACACTCGAAAGTCTCTCTTTCAAAGAAGCCCCAAGCTCTGCATCAAACCTCCCCTCAACAACAGCATCCGCCGCTTCCCTGTAAGCCTTTGTAACCGTCTTCACATATTCTGAGGAACGAGCCCTCCCCTCTATCTTAAAAACTTT
>CAZPLM010000266.1:1438-2078 GCA_964587275.1 uncultured Muribaculaceae bacterium
CACTCCTGCATCGATTATCTTATCCATAAATTCAATCGTGCAAAGATCTTTAGGTGACATTATATACTTATTGTCAATCAACAACTGATTACCCGTTTCAAGGTCAGTCACCTCATAACCTCTTCTGCACAACTGATAGCAGGCACCACGATTGGCAGATGCTCCATACTCGTGAAGTGAAAGATAACATTTCCCTGAAATCGCCATACATAATGCCCCGTGGCAGAACATCTCAATCTCCAGCAGTCTGCCTGAAGGACCCGTTATCCGGTCTCTTGAGATAATACCATTTATTTCCTTAACCTGAACCAGAGTCAATTCTCTTGCAAGGACTATCACATCTGCAAACTGAGCATAGAACCTGAGACTTTCGGAGTTTGAAATGCTCAACTGTGTAGAGATATGCACCTCAACTCCAATAGAACGGGCATAAATTATTGCCGCCATATCTGAAACAATGACAGCAGAAATACCGGCTTTTTTAGCGGCATTCAATGTCTCTCTCATTGCAGACAAATCCTCATTATACAACACAATATTCAGGGTAAGGTAGGATTTTACACCATTCTCGCGGCATATTTCACACACCCTGTCAAGGTCACAAACATCAAAATTATTGGCAGAATGCGAACGCATATTC
>CAZPLM010000267.1:0-2029 GCA_964587275.1 uncultured Muribaculaceae bacterium
TCAAGTATTCCGTCTTGAAGTATGGCATCTGTATAAGGCTTTGAACTTCCATCAAGGATAGGAGCCTCACAATTATCCATCTTTACAAGAACGTTGTCTATGCCCAGCCCTGTCATTGCTGAAAGAATGTGTTCGATCGTGATGACTTTTATTTCTCCGTTTTCGAGGGTCGTGCTGCGCGCAGTCGATGTTACATTTTTAATATCAGCATCAATAATTGCATTGTCTCCTATATCAGTACGCTGGAATTTAATCCCATAATTGTCTGGTGCCGGAGTCAAGGTCATATTGACATGCAATCCTGTATGCAAGCCCTTACCGGAAAAATTGTACGTTCTTTTAATTGTATGTTGTTTCATTTTTTTCTTCCGCTCTCTCTAAAAATAGCTGTCGCTCTTAAAAAATCCATTAATGGAAATGCAGGGGAGCCCATGTATGATTCGCCGCTCTTTTTAATGTCTCCCATAATTCCCGCCTGTGCACCAATGGATGTGTGATCAGCTATATGCAAATGACCGGCCAAACCTACCTGTCCTCCGAAAACACAGTGAGCTCCAACTTTTGTGGAGCCGGCAACGCCTGAGAGTGCGGCAATTACCGTGTTTTCACCAATTTCGGTATTATGAGCAAGCATACAGAGATTATCTATTTTTACCCCTTTGTGAATAATAGTCGAGCCCATAGTTGCTCTGTCAACGGTGGAGTTGGATCCTATCTCAACATCATCTTCCAATATGACATTACCTGTCTGTGGAATCTTTTTATAAGTGCCGTCCTCCCGCGGAGCGAATCCAAAGCCGTCACCTCCAATTACGCAGTTTGACTGAATAATACAGTTGTTCCCTATCACGCAATCGTGACAAATACGCACTCCAGGATATATGACGCAGTTGTTCCCAACGGTAACGTTATCTCCGATGTAAACCTGAGGATGGATCTGGCAGCCTTTACCGATATTTGACTTTTTGCCTATGACCACATGCTTTCCAATGTAAGTTCCCTTGCCTATTCTTGAGGATAAAGGTTTACAGACAAAAAGCCTGTTTGACCTTTTACGGTTGTTCCTCTTTGACTGAAAATAACCCAATAAAGATGCAATGGATTCATAAGCATTATCCACTTTTATCAGGGTAGCAGATACAGGCTCTTTAGGCTCAAAAGTTTTATTGACCAGAATAATTGTCGCTTTGCCTGAATAAACGAAATGTTCATATTTCGGATTGGCAAAGAAACAGATATTTCCGGGCTTTCCCTGCTCAATTCTGGCAGGAGAGGAAACCGAAACGTCAGGGTTTCCTACTATTACACCATTCAGATGATCTGCAATTTCTCTTGCGGTTAATTCCATATAGTTCTAAACTAATCGACAAAGAAAGTGTTTTTTTATGAAAAATTAAAATTGAAATGAGTTTTGTAGTAAAAATGGCTAAAATATTGGCATAATAAACTAAAATTTGGAGAATTGTATTCTAATACTTACCTTTGCGAGCGTAAAGAAAGAGATAAAGGGGACGATGAGTCCCCTTATTTATTATAACACAGGATATTATAACATAGGATCATGATTCAGACAGACAAATTAAACCAGGCGGTAACCGAATATCTCAATGGAAAAGAGATGTTGTTCCCTGTAAGTGTAACAATATCCAAAGATAATGATATTGAGGTTGTTATTGATACAATGGATGGGAGTATAACTCTGGATCAGTGTGTGGATATGAATAAATTCATTGAATCAAAACTTGATAGAAATGTCGAAGATTTTTCTCTAACGGTTGGATCAGCCGGTCTGACAGCGCCGTTTACCGTCATGCCCCAATACGGGAAAGCGGTCGGGAGCGAAATCGAGATTACCAGAAAGAATGGGGAGAGGGTAAAGTGTCTTCTAGAAAGGGTGGATGAGGAAAAAATTGCTGTCGCATATTCACGTTTGGTAAAGGTTGAGGGGAAGAAAAAGAAACAGTCTGAAGAGGTCAAGGAAGTTATTTCTTTTTCAGATATCAAATCAGCAAAACCGATAATTAATTTT
>CAZPLM010000268.1:0-2018 GCA_964587275.1 uncultured Muribaculaceae bacterium
TGCAGCATTATGATCTGCCGCTATATCTGGCAGATCAGGGAGGTTGGACAAATCGATCTATCTTGGAGCCGTACAGGAAATATGCAAAGACCTGCTTTGAACTGTTCGGGGATAGAGTGAAATACTGGGCTACGCATAACGAAATCAGATATTACGCACATTGCTGCTATCTGCAGGGAAACTATCCTCCTCACCACACTCTGGATTTCAATTCATATGCAAGGGCAATGTACTACGGAGCAGTTGGAAGTGCACTGGCCGTTAAGGAATACAGAAAACTGAACCTGAACGGAAGGATTGGGATTGTACATCCCTGTGGGGCGATTGAGGCTCTGCATGATACCGGAGAAGACAGACAGGCAATACACAATGGAGAACTGTATTACATCAGAAGTGTTCTTGATCCAGCAGTTATTGGTGCATTTCCGGAAGAACTGATAGATAAAACAAAAGAGTCCGGAATTGACACTTCATTTATAAAGGATGAAGACAAGGAAATTATCAAAGAAGGAACGGTGGATTTCATAGGCCTTAACATATACTCTCGAAACCTTGTGAAACCCTATGCAGGCGGTGAGTCATCTGTGTCCTTCAATAATGTTGGAAAGAGCTCAAAAGCGAAAGAGGAAACTGTTATCAAAGGATGGTTCTCTACAGATGAAGATGATACTCAGCCTAAAAATGACTGGGGTAGAGAAGTATATCCAAGATGCATCTATGACGGGGTCAAGTATGTTTCAAAGATGTATCCAGGGACACCATTATATGTAACAGAAAATGGTGTTGCCGGTGCAAATGAGACAGTAGATCATGGAAAAGTTCATGATTCAGAGCGAATTGAGCAGATGAAGCAGTTTCTTGATTGGCTTGTTAAAGCGTACGACGAAGGAATAGATATCAGGGGCTACTACATGTGGTCGACCATGGATGTATATAGCTGGGTGAATGGCTATAAGAAACGGTATGGTCTGGTTTACATTGACTTCGATAGTAAATGCCAACGAATACCAAAGGATAGCTGGTACTGGTATCGGGATTACATTCATAAATTCTATAGAAAGAGACCGGCAGCCCTTCCGGTATGGGATAAACGATAAGATGACAAAAGAAACCGTACAACAGTATGCATTTCAGATTATTGCATTTGCGGGAGAAGCAATTGATAGTTTTGTCAGTGCAATAAAACTCAATAGATCTGGCCAGATTGAAGAGAGTTGGGAAAAATACAACGAAGGAAGCAAACAGCTGAATCAATGCCACGAAATTCAAACTCAGCTGATTGTAGAAGAATCGAGAGGAGGGGAGATACCGTACAGTCTGATCATGACGCACGCACAGGATCATTTCAATACAGCTTACAATTGGCAAGTGATGTGCGGAGTGTTTATGATTAAGGACGATATAAATCAATGCAGGTAGCACTTTATAAATCATACAGCAGCACTAAGAAAGGGAAATAATGAGCGAGAAAAGCGAAGGGGCACAGAGCAAATTCGAGAAGATTATCGAAAAGACTCTGCTTCCTCTGGCAACATGGGTTGCCAAGAACACTTACATTCAGATTCTGTCACAAACATTTATATCACTGCTTCCGATGATCGTAATCGGTGCATTTGCTTTCATTCTGTCAAAGTCACCAATCAACTATGCAGGTTTCCCAGAAGGCACGTATTGGTATAACTTCTTCCTGAAGTGGGATACATTTGCCAATTCATATCTGATTCCATTGAGATTTATGAAATCCAGTACACTTGGATCTCTGTCTCTCTGGGTTACAGTAGGCGTGGCATACAGATGGGCAAAGAAATATGATCTTGATATTCTTTATACCATTATTATTGCAACAGTTAACTTCATGCTTCTGAATTCCTGGTATGTTGACGGCGGTGTTTCCACTGACTACTATGGTGGCGAAGGTCTGTTCTCTGCAATGATCGGCGTATTTGTGATCTGCATCATTTACAAGAATCTTGTTAAAAAGGGCGTCGGACATATCGAGTTTCCAGCAAGTGTTCCGG
>CAZPLM010000269.1:0-2006 GCA_964587275.1 uncultured Muribaculaceae bacterium
ATAGAGTGCGCGTCTGTTTTACTTAAAGGCTTCATACCGTCAATCGGATCACCCGTAACATTCAAAAGGCGTCCCTTAATCTGCTCTCCAACAGGCATTGTAATAGGTGAACCGACTTCCAGCACCTCCATATCACGCTGAAGTCCGTCAGTTGAATCCATTGCAATTGCCCTGACAGTATTTTCTCCGATATGCTGTTGAACCTCAATTATCAACTCTTTGCCATTCTTTCTATTAATGGCTAACGCATCATGAATAGCTGGCAATTCGTTTTCCTTTTCAAGTCCTGTGAAAATCACATCTACTACCGGTCCCACAATCTGGGAAATGCGACCTGTGATTTGTTGTGCCATATATCTGTTTCTTATTTTAGACAATTTTAAAGTGCAAATTTAGAAATTTTTGAAGTGAAGTGTACATAAAAATAACCTTATTCCTGGTCTAAATCTCCATTTTTCTGCGGACATTGTCGACTGTTTCACTATCAGTGAGAATTTCAGCAAGAATTAATGAGAATTCAAGAGACCTGCCTGCTCCCGCTCCTGTAATCAAATTACCATCCACTACAACACCGGTACCTTGAGAAGCGATAATATAATCGGTCATCCTGTCCTTTACAGATGTGTGACAAATAATATTTCTGCCCTTGCATATTCCATTTTTTTTCAGGACTGTAGGTCCGCCGCAAATTGCAGCAATAAGCTTGCCGCTTTTCTGGTAGTTTCGCAGTATCTCACCTGCGAATTTATTCTCACATAAGTTGACATATCCCGGGTAGCCACCTGGAATAACAATGAGATCACCATCCGAAAGAGTGTTCTGTAATAACATCATGTCCGCCCTGACTTCAAGTTTATGTGATGAGTGGACATATATGTCATCAGATATTGATACAGTAAGTACATCAATCCCGCATCTTTGAAATACATCAACGGGAGTCAGAGCTTCAATGGTTTCAAAACCATCTGCAAGTAATATATAGGCTTTTTTCATATTTATTTTGTTGTTCGAGATGATACCGCGGTAGAAATTGATCTTGGCACAAAACGCATCAGGAAAATAAGAGTCTTGTTTGCGAAACGGTGGATTCCTGTGCTTTTACCCCTCATCATTATTCTGTATCCATATTCAGCTGTTGATGAAGGAGATGACTGGACAAGAAATTTTGACTTTTGTAAGGTGTTAACAGTCTTTGCTCTTTTATGAAACTGACTTGAAGTTACACCCGGACAGAGTACAGTAACGGTCACGCCGCTGCCTTTCAGCTCATAATCAATTGCATTTGAGAGGCTTAACACAAATGCCTTTGTGGCGCCATAAGTACTCATATAGGGTACGGGCATTAATGAAGCAATTGAACCGATATTCAATATTTTTCCGCTGCCGCGCTGTTTCATTTCCCGGGCAAATACTTTTGTAAAATAGGAAAGAGTAATGACATTCAGATTTATCATATTCAATTCTGTTTCCCAATCAACATCGGTCCAGTCACCGCTGTTCCCATATCCGGCATTATTAATTACATAGTCAGGTATAATTTTTTTATTATGCAGTTCTTCAACAATGTGCCCGGCATTTGAAAGAATTGAAAGATCTTCTGCATAATAATCTACCTTAACTTTATATTTTTCAGCTAAATCCGATGCAATTGATTTTAATTTTTCTCCGTTTCTCGCAACAAGAATCAAATCATTACCTTTTGATGCGAATATTCTTGAAAATTCATATCCGATACCCTCTGTAGCTCCTGTAATAAATGCAATCATATTTTAATTATTTCATTCAAGGGCAAATATAAATAATTATCTTTGCGGGCGGATAAATAAATATTATAACCAATCGCAAAATGAGAAGATTAGCGGTTTTATTACTGATTGTTATGGCAGGTTTGTTCAGTTCATTTAAAAATGGATCTAAATATGAGTGCGACCGTTTTACCAGCGAAAACGGCAAAACAATAGAGATAACATTTATCAAGCATGCTTCACTTATGATAGCATTTGACA
>CAZPLM010000270.1:0-1990 GCA_964587275.1 uncultured Muribaculaceae bacterium
CAGGGTGACATCACTTCCCCTCAACGGGGAGTAGAACACTGCGTGCTGTTCATTAATAGCGGCAGTAGTGATGTTGTTCTAACGCTAACTAATCCATTTATCTGTTCCGAAAGCACAATCATTGTACCTGCATCCTGTGCCGTTGAACTTGATTATGTGGTAACAAGCATTAATGACTGGGATTACTACATTATACGCAGGAATAACAATATGACAGTCAATGCACCTACTGGAAGTAAGGTAGCCATCTCCCTCACCCCTGACTCCGGTCTGACAGCAAATGACCTGATTGGCTGCACCGTGCTTATTACAGATTCAGCAGCAAACATACAAACATACACTTGGAATGGCAGCACAATTAACGCTGTTGTTGTAGCAGGCTCTTTCAGTATAAGTGTTACAGGTTCAACTTATATCGGTACGTATTCGGGTACATCAACGGCTGGGGGTTCATTGAGTGCTAATATTACCGTATCTGTTTATGCCGGAGAAACAGTGGTTGTATCAACGACTGGCTCTTCAACCATTAGCGTTCCTGTCGGTGCTACAAAGATGAATATCTTTTTAGTGGCAGGAGGTGCTGGTGGATATTATTATAGAGCATCTCCTTCTTACTATAGTCCTGTATTGGCCTATGGCGGAAAAGGAGGAAGCGTTGTCAGCCATGCCAATATCCCTGTTACATCTGGTGATGTGATAACGCTGTCTGTCGGTAGTGGTGGAGCATCTGGTGGTGCTTCAACGGTAACAGGTGGAGATACGACTCTCTCATACAATGGAACAGTATATACGGCAAACGGTGGAACGCTCGGTACATCTGCTGCAATCGGTGCTGATGGCACGGCCAATCCTTACGACACGGAAGACACCAATCTTTACGGAGCAGGAGGTGGAGGTGGTGAAAATCAAACCTATTACGTTGGAGGAACTACCGGTGGTGGGTGTGGTGCTAACAAAACTGATAACGGCTCTAGCAACACCAACACGGCAGGAAGTTTTTATGGAGCAGGAGGTGGTGCATCTGCACGTAATAGCCTTGCTTGTATGGCTGGTTATCAGGGAATTATAAAGATTTATTTCAGTTAATTAGAAAAAAAAATGAAAATCACAAAAAAAACCGCATTGAAAGGATTAGTGTTAATTCTTTATGCCATTGCTAACATCCTTGCATTTATTGGATGTTGCTTTTCTCCAATCACGATCCTGCTGATTGCAGCTATCGTAGTACTACTATTAAACGTCTATGTATGTTATAAGATGATACGCGATTTAATTGATGCGCTTGACGATGATATAAACACGTCAATCGACAAGGTTTAGTTTAATTTAACGGCGTTTAAATGCCGCTAAAGAGCCATCGTTGTTAATAATTCTCTTACCTACATACTAACACGCATATCTCAGCTACCGAGGGCTAACCGTCCTGGTTAAGATATGCGTTTATTATTAAAATGTACTTTTCGTTTTAAATTCTTGTACATTTCGTTTTGCAGATTATAGATGGGAAGGATTGTACAAAATTACCCTGCAGCAAGCGCCCGATAAGTTATTTAATCCAAAATCCTCAATTGGGGCAGAAAAAGGCACATTCCTATATTGCTTCCGGCCTTGGCAAATACAAACCGGATAATCTGACTGACACAATAAAAAAAACAGTAGAAAAACTCAATATTGAGCCTCTTCTCAATAGAAGGCCGACTTCTCTTTCCGGTGGTGAAAGACAACTCATCGCTCTGGCAAAAGCATTGATCAGCAAAGCCCCTGTCCTGCTTCTTGATGAACCTTTCTCAGCGATGGACGTAGAATCGAGAAGTCGCGCAATGGAATTGCTCCTCCTATTAAAAAAGGAGGGTAAAACAATACTCCACATCACACATGATTTCTATGAGATCTATTCAATTGCCGACAGAATTGGCATAATCCAAGATGGCAGACTGATTCAGGAAGGACCACCTGAAGACATCAGGGCATTCCCATATTCAGAATTTGT
>CAZPLM010000271.1:0-1986 GCA_964587275.1 uncultured Muribaculaceae bacterium
TCTCTTGTATTGCTTTCAACGTCTGCAGAATGCAATACAAGAGAGGCAAAAGATGCAATCTCTTTTGTAAAACAAAAGCTGGATTCTGCAAAATGGTTTATTGAAGCGATCAAACAGCGTCAGAAGACACTAATGAATACTATGAATGCAATAATAGAGTTTCAACACGATTTCTTCATTGACGGTGATGAGACGAAGTTGAAACCTATGGTCCTTAAGAATATTGCCGAAAGGACCGGTTTTGATATCTCTACCATTTCAAGAGTTGTAAACTGCAAATATATTCAGACCCATTTCGGGATCTTCTCGCTTAAACACTTTTTCTCAGAGGGACTTATGAATAATTCGGGAGAGGAGGTTTCAACGCGTGAGATAAAGAACATTCTTTCCAAGATCATTGATGCCGAAGACAAACGCAAGCCACTGACTGACGAGGAGCTTGTTACTGTTCTAAATCACAAAGGATACAAAGTGGCTCGCCGTACAGTGGCAAAATACAGGGAACAACTGAATATCCCAATAGCGAGACTTCGCAAAAATTTGTAGATCAATTATATCTTACTCCCGTATGCAAGATCTCCGGCATCTCCAAGGCCCGGGACAATATATGACTTGTTAGTCAGCTCTTCATCTATTGCTCCAACCCATAGGGTGACTGTCTTGTGAGGAAGGTTTTTTGAGAGATATTCGACTCCTGCGCGGCTCGCTATTGGAGAGACGATGTGAAGATGAGCCGGCTCGCCGCTTTCAAGGAGCCTTTGATATGCGAGGACAATTGACGATCCGGTAGCCAGCATAGTATCTGCAAGGATAAGAACTTTATTATCTGTAGGAGGGGTACTTGCATATTCTAACTGAATAGTGAATTTATTATCCTTCCCGTATTTTCTGTAGGCAGCGATAAAGCAGTTTTGGGCATTGTCGAAAAAATTAAGAATGCCGTTGTGAAGAGGAAGTCCAGCCCTAAGGATGGTACCGATGACCAGATTATCCTTTATTACGTTGCATTGAGCAATCCCAAGTGGCGTCTCAACCTCTTTTATGCAGTAATTCAACGTTTTGCTGATCTCGTATGCGAATATTTCACCAAGTCTTTCAAGATTTCTTCTGAATCTCATAGGCTCTTTTTGAATTACGGAATCCCTGATTTCGGCAATAAAATTATTCATTACTGAATTCTGCTCGGAAAGGTTAATGATTTTCATATATCGTCTTATTTTTCGAAAGTTAGAAATTTTCGTCGGAAAAACTATAATATTTATTTACGGCAATTATGATATGATCAAGCAGCGAAATTTCAAATAGTGAAGCAGCTTCTTTCAATGCTTTTGTCTGTTTTTTATCCTGCTCTCCAGGAAAGCAGCTCCCTGAAGGGTGATTGTGGATCATGACAATGCCGCTTGCAAGTTTCTCAACAGCATTTTTCATAATCATTTTAACATCAACGATAGTTGACGAAATGCCTCCTGTGCTCATTTTCTCTTTTGAGATAAGTTTGTTGGCTCTGTTAAGATACATTATCCAGCACTCTTCATGCAACAGGTCCTTCATATAGGGCGACATGATTTCATATACTGATCTTGAGGAGATAATCTGTGGGAATGGATCAGCGTTTTCAGTGCACAGTCTTTTGCCCAATTCGAGCGCGGCCAGAATTGTAATTGCTTTTGCTTTCCCGATTCCCCGTGCTTTTGTAAGTTTTTCTATTGACATTGTTGTCAGCATTCCAAGCCTTCCGGAAGCCTGGTCCAATATTTCTCTCGCCAGATCAAGAGCATTTTTCGTTTTCGTTCCTGACCTGAGCAGGATTGCAAGAAGTTCTGAATTAGATAGACTTTCAGCTCCCTTTATTTCGAGTTTTTCTCTGGGACGCTCTTCAATTTGCCACTCTTTAATTGCTTTCATTTTGAGAAGGTATATAAAAAAAGAAACTTCCCGAAGTTCGGAAAGTTTCCTTTATACTGCCTGTCTCAAAAAACAAATTAT
>CAZPLM010000272.1:0-1958 GCA_964587275.1 uncultured Muribaculaceae bacterium
TCACAAAAAGCGACAGGAGGGAACTGACTTCAATTCCTCTCAATTCAAAGAAAGTCAAACTTCTCTCAACACACCCAAGCGGAAGTTATACACTTGCTGCAAATGAAGAAGGAATATACACTTTGACAATTGAGGATAACTCAAAATTCTGGAGCATTACAAAATATCTCGTTATCCAGACAAAGTAAATTATAAGCCGGCCTCGTATCTGTCGAGAACCTCAGCACATTTTCGGCGGCCGAGGTCGACTATTTCTTCATATTTATAAAATTCCATCGTATTGTAAGAATTACGAGGAATTGTAATAAGCAAGTCGGGCGGATCAAGGATAAGAGAACGTTCCGAATTGGTTTGAATCATCATTCCAAAGGATTCTGTAAGGAGTTGATAATAATTCAGGCTCTCTTTGCTTTCGCCATATTGAGAAAGATCTTCATTTGAGTGTGATTTGAACAGACCGCTTGGATCAAAATGAAGTGTTGGAAGATGAAGCATTTCGAAAAAATTCTTTTCTTCCAATTTTTGAGCAACAGTTTTTCTTTGTTTCTGAGGATGAGGATTACATGCTGCATTCAAATCAATCGCAAAGAGTAAATCTCCTTTGTGTCTTTCAACCCTGTTAAGAGGTATAGGATTAACTATGCCGCCGTCTATCAGCCGCATAGTTCCAATTTTATATGGCTTGAAAACAGACGGGATTGAAATTGAGGATCTTATCGCATCAAAAAGAGAACCGCTTCTAAACACCACCTCTTTCCTACCCCATATATCAGTTGCAACAGCAGTAAATGGAATCGACAACTCCTCAATGTTATTATCAGGGACAACCGTCTTTAACTCCTTTATTAACTTCTGCCCCTTAACAAGTCCGTCTGTGCTGATGGTAAAGTCCATAAGCGTAAACATTTTAAATTTATCGAACTTTCTCATCCACTCCTTAAATGCGTCAAGGCCACCGGCGGCATATACTCCGCCGACAAGTGCACCCATTGAGGTACCTGAGATTGAAGTGATCTTATAGCCCCTGCTCAAGAGTTCATCTATGGCGCCGATATGAGCAAATCCACGTGAACCGCCACTGGCCAGAACCAATGCAATGTTTTTGACTCTCTTTTTTTTAGAAGTCCCGGTAATGGTCTTGTCTGAATTCATAGGTTGATTATTAATTGTTATGAGAACAAATTTACTAATTTTACGACAAAAAGAATATTGATGAAGGAAGTATTATCATTTCTTACTGAACTGGCTGACAACAATAACAAGCCATGGTTCGACTCACATAAAGAACAATACAAAGAGGCGAACAAAATATTTCTTGATTTTGCAGGCAGGCTGATCAGCGGTCTTTCAAAATTTGATAAAAGTTTATGTGGCCTGACCACTAAAGACTGTACATACAGAATATACAAAGACCTCAGGTTTACTAAGGATAAGACCCCATATAAAACACACATGGGGGTATTCGTATGCCCTCACGGAAAAAAGAGCGGATACAGCGGTTACTATTTTCACATAGAGCCTGCAAACAATCATTTTCTGCTCTGTACGGGACTGTATCTACCTGATCCAAAGGTAATAAAGAGCGTCAGAGAAGAAATAATGCTGAACGGGACGAACTTCGACAGGCTCGTCAGGGCATCTGACTCTTTTACTCTCGACTGGAAAGATTCACTTAAAAGAATACCCGCCGGCTATCCATCAGACAAACCTTATTCAGACTACTTTAAATTGAAAAATTTCTGTCTTCTGAAAAATGTTAATATGAAGTATGTTTTAAGCAATAATCTCCTCGACAATCTTATTTCAGATTTTCAATCAACCTCAGAATTTTGCAAGACGATGAACCGCGCAGTAGATTACGCATTTGAAGAGATGTAGTCAAATAAAAAACGGATGCAAATCAGAACGGGTATCCTATGCCGAAGTGTACCGCATATCCACCACTCTTAAACCATCTG
>CAZPLM010000273.1:0-1944 GCA_964587275.1 uncultured Muribaculaceae bacterium
AAACCATACTGAAGTACCATCCGGAAAACAAGAAACGCTTATAACGAAATAATACTATTCAATATCATAGACAGGCCGCACAAACTGATTTGTTACAGTGCTGCCACTATTTCGACCGATAACATTTGCCTTGATGTTCCAGTAAGGGACATTGGTCGAACTTGCTCCGAGGTTGCCGGCCCGTGTACGGGTACTTATGTAACTGTCGCCAAACCAAGAATTAGGAAACACCATGCTCATTACAGCGCCCTCACGTAAATTAGGAATTCTCCAAAGATGGAGATCGCTGCGATCGCCTGCTTCAGCGTAATTATAAGCCATCGACACTTTAGGCCCATCATAATAAAAGCCTCCGCTTGTGCCGCCCAAAATCGTCCACACTCCATTCATACGCCACCATGTCTGAGAAACGCCGTCAATGGCAGGCGTCCTGTCATAATCATTGTAAGCAGTAAATGAAGTATAACCTATTTTATTCTGAGCAATCTTGATTTCACGATAAAGACGGTCATTTTTCTCTTCATGAGTATGCTGAGAAAGGTCTCCTGATGCCACATAGTCTCTGAAAGCATTAGCATTGAGCTTATTGAAAGTGATATAATAATTATTGCCATCAGCAAGTCCCGAATAGTCGGAAATGGCCGGACCGTTATGCTCACTTGAAACAATATAAATTCCATCCTGTTTCAATTCATTTTCGGATGGAGAAGTGCCGAATGCCTCTCCAGTATCTTCCATTCCACTTTGGCAAAACATTCTCGCCATCCTTATTCCTACACATCCTCTTTCAGCCCCTGTGGCCGTATATCCGCCTAAAGAACACCCCTCTTCAGCCCACAAGATCTGACTTCCACCATTCAACAAATAGTGAAGTACGGGGACACCTTCAAGCCAGCTGACTTCATGGGATCCATATTCTATTGCCTTTGATGCTTCATAAATAGGATTTTCAAAAACAGCGTCACCCCCGAGGAAACAGATGATATATTGATTTGTTGCAGGAGCAAACCACCTGATCTCATTTGCATCAAGGACACCGTCACGATCAAGATCCCTGTTGCGGCTGTAAATAGCCCAACCGCCAAGTCTGTTCGCACGACCGAGGTTGTTAGGATTGGAATTACCGGAATAATCACCTGCGGAATAAGTTGGAGTATATGCTCTTGCCGCCTCTGTATAATAACCCTCAGCTGTTGTCCACGGGATAACGACAGTACTTGAACTTATATTATTCCTGTACCATACCATAGTATTGTAAAGCCCGTTGTCATAACTTGAAGAAGAACTCAGAAAATTCTGAGCCTCGTAAGAGCTTGTTACTGCATATTTCGCCTGAAATTCATCAAGATATTCTATTCCGAATGCCACATCCGCAATACTCTGCCCTCCTTCTGATGAAGTGGCGTAAGGTGTCTGGATAGAGTGTTGTTCAATTACAATATGCGAATCTGTATATCTGCTGTTATTATCAGCGCTGTATTCTCTTTTTTGAGTAAACAGGAACAATTTACGCGCTTCCTTATTGCAAAAACTCATCCAGTCGACATTTGCGCCTGTTATCGGATTGTTATCATAATAATATTCATCAACATACATAGTATATGTTCTGGTACGGCTCGCCTCAGGCTTACCTGCTGCCACCCAGTCAAGATAGGCATACCATATCTGTCTGGTAAACTCATATACATTCATCAGATAATAAGGGTGATCGGAATCTTGTTCATGGGTCAGGATACCGTCAGGATCATTATAACTCCGCTGTATGGTATAACCCCCATAAGTATTTGAATATGAGATACCGTTTTGGGTATCAGCATTAATAAGAGAACGGCTCGGATTCTCTTCTGTACCATGCCATGCAAAATGAACCCAGTCGCAGTCGGCTCCCGGAATATCAGTAATAATGGAGTTGTCAGCCACGTTATATGCTTTGTAAGTACCGTC
>CAZPLM010000274.1:0-1446 GCA_964587275.1 uncultured Muribaculaceae bacterium
ATCCCTCCCATGGGATTGTATTGAATTCACCCTAGTAGTTTTGATTTTCGTTTTTGATGGGATCTTCGGAAAAAATGGATCTTGTGGAGATAAGTTCAGGATTGGAAAACCTTTCGACTCCTTCTGTTTCGATTTTACAGGTGACCATTTCGAACCAGGTATGCAACAGGTAATTTCCGAGAATCTGACGTTGTTTTCTAACTTTAAAAGTTAGGTCGCCGCGAACGTGGTTTATATAGTATTTGCCCTGCCATTTTCTGTATGAGATAGTATAGCAGATTTTGGATGGAGTGATTTTGATCTTTTTCCCTTGTTTGGCAACATATAGCCCTGTGGCACTGTCAATGAAATCAGACTGCAGTTCGACAATTGCTTTTATTAATGCCCCGCTTTGATCTTCAATAAAGAGCGAGCCTTTGAAAATATGTTCCAGATCTATTTCAGTCGGTTCAAAATTGACAATATTGATTTTAACGCTATCATTGAAAACTGATCCGCCATAGGTATATTTGTATGGGTTATCTCTCTTTAGAACAGTAAGATATGGGGGGTACTTGCTTGACTATGTCAAGGCTGAGACAAGCATCAATTCCGGCTAAAATCTTTGCTGATAATGTATCCTGTCCGTTTTTATTTTTAATGATACTCTTTTTCAACAGTTTGACCTGATCTTTAACTGCTGATTTCATTGATGAGGATTTGTATACCTGACAAATGGCTTCTGTCAAGCTGCTTAATTTCTTATTGTATTCAACTCCTTCCCGGTAAAAAGTGGTTAAAATGGCAGGGGTTTCAGAATAGTTGGTATTTTTATTATCAAGTATTTTCTTTACTTGTTCAATCGGATCGATGTATTTAATGACAGATTCCTCCAATGTATATATCTCCTCTTCGAGATATATTGGGATGTATCTGCCAATCAACAGAGAAATAGGGATTTGTTTTGTCTTATAGCCCAAATATGAAATATTTATTTGTCCGGAAGAGAGAGAATCAGGAATCTTCAGGGCAAATTCTCCATTCAGATTTGAAATAGTTGCTACTGAATGGTTTTTAATATAGATGTTACTGAATTCTATCGGCTTACTGCTCTTTTTATCAAGTATGACACCCCTGACTGTATTATATTTCCTTGAATCAGATGGATTAATGCCGTCAGATGGGAATAAACTCTGTCTTGAATCACTATGTCCGCATATAAGCAAATGGTTTCCTTCAACGATATAATCAAGGCTGCTGTCGTTAAGGATCTCGTTTAATGCCTCTCGTATTGTTCGTCTTCCGGCGGGAATCTTGATTTTTGAGTCGTTGTTGATCAATTTGCTGTCATAGATAAACATATATCCGGATGATTCGGAAACTGAGTTCAGAAGTGAATATACAGTATGTTTACCGCCACGAATATAGACAGTCTGATTTAATGGATCATCCTCCGTATCGTTTGCC
>CAZPLM010000274.1:1456-1873 GCA_964587275.1 uncultured Muribaculaceae bacterium
TTGCCATCAGAGAGAAGGTAAACCCCGAAAGCAGTATGAAAAATAATATTGTTCTAATGAATAGCTTCATTATTGACGCTAATTAATTGAAATAACATTGTTCTCTCTTGTATATTCTGCATTCAGCGCTCTGCAAATCAGATTGACCATCTCTTCTGCGGAATCGTTGGAAAAAGCAACTGTCATTTTCCTGTTCCTTAGTTCAGGGGTAACATTTATTGTAAGTTGTTCATCACTTAGAGAGATCACATTGACAATGTTGATAAGATATTCATCTTTAAATCTGATATTTGTCCTGTAACGGTCAAATATTGATTTGTTTTGGAGCGTGACCACTTCAAGTTTGCTGTTTTTCAGCAGAACTGTTTCTCCTGCTCAAACAAAGACATTGCGGTTGTCGTGTTTGCCTGTCACCAT
>CAZPLM010000275.1:0-1841 GCA_964587275.1 uncultured Muribaculaceae bacterium
TAGCAGTAGCAGGTACTGGTTATGTTGGTCTTTCTATGGCCACATTGTTGGCGCAATATCATAGTGTTGTGGCTGTGGATGTTGTGGCTGATAAGGTGGAATATGGATCCGGCATTGCTGGAAGAGGCTATTAAGGACAGGATTGTGAAGACAGGAAAGAAGCCTAAGGCAATAATTCCAGTTTATTTATATGGTATGCCGGGGAGGATTGATGAAATCTGTGCGATTGCAGACAGGTATGGCATTACGGTGATTGAGGATGCGGCTGAGGGGTTTGGGTCGAGGTTTGATGGACGTGTTTGCGGCACATTTGGCTCGTATGGCGTTCTTTCATTCAATGGGAATAAGATGATCACCACATCTGGCGGAGGGGCTCTAATCTGTCCAAATGTGGCTTTAAAAGAGAAAATAATGTTTTTTGCCACTCAGGCGCGCGAGGCATTTCCATATTATCAACATGAAGAGATTGGGTATAATTACAGGATGTCGAATATATGTGCCGGCATTGGCAGGGGGCAGATGACTGTGGCAAAGGAGCATATTGAGCATCATAAATGGGTTCATTCATTGTATGGAAAGTTGTTGGCTGATATGGATGGGATTGTTCTGCACGATAATCCTTCCGGACGATATGACAGTAATTACTGGTTGAGCAATGTGTTGCTGGATCCGGGGTTGAGAGTGAAAGGGGAGTCAGAGGCTTATTCGGTTGTGGTTGACGGGGCTGTTGGTGGTGCCGGAGGGGTTGTTCATCAGGCTGCTTCACTTCATACTGATTGTGAACCTAATGCAAATGTGGAGTCGATGAGGGTGTTTTTGGATGGGGCTGGTATTGAGTCTCGACCGTTGTGGAAGCCGATGCACAGGCAGCCGGTTTATGTCGGGGTGCCGGCTTATTTGAATGGAGTGAGTGAGTCGGTATTCCAAAGAGGGCTTTGTTTGCCTTCAGGACCATGGGTTGGGGAAGAAGAGGTGAGGTATATCGTGAGGAAGATCAAGGAGGGGTTGGAGTAGGGGTTCATACGTTTGTAAAAAAAACGAAAACTAATTGTCAATTATGAAAATTAAAAAAGTCTTTGTCTCCGGTTGTTATGATATGCTTCATAGTGGGCATGTTGCGTTTTTTAAGGAGGCGGCACAGTATGGGGATTTATATGTGGGGATCGGGTCGGATAGGACGATTGAGGAGTTGAAGGCGAGAAGGACGGTTTATTCGGAGCAGGAGAGGCTTTATATGGTTAAGGCTATCAGGTATGTGAAGGATGCTTGCATTAATACGGGATCGGGGGTGCTGGATTTTGTGGAGAGTGTGGAGAGGTGGAAGCCGGATGTGTTTGTGGTGAATGAGGATGGGAGTTCGAAGTTGAAGGAGGATTTTTGCAAGGAGAGAGGTATTGAATATGTAGTGCTGAAGCGTGAGCCGGATTGCGGGCTTGAGGCTCGGTCTACGACCGGTTTGAGGCAGAGTGTTAGGTCTCAGTTGCCTTATAGGCTTGATATTGCAGGGACTTGGATCGATCAGCCTTATGTCTCTAAGTTTGCTCCCGGGTGGGCTATTACCATTTCTATTGAACCGGTGATTGAGTTCAAGGAGAGGTGCGGGATGTCCACTTCGACTCGTAATGCTATCAAGAAGATATGGCCTTATAAGTTGCCGGATTACAATCCGGAAATGTTGGCAAAATTGGCGTTTTGTTTTGAGAATGAGCCTGTTGCTTGGGTGGCAGATCATGTGTCTGGTGCGCAGGATGCGATTGGGATCTGTATGCCGGGGTTGAACAGGCATTATTATAACAATAATTATTGGCCGGAGAAGATTGAGAGTTGTCTTGATGAGAAGA
>CAZPLM010000276.1:0-1829 GCA_964587275.1 uncultured Muribaculaceae bacterium
TGCAATACTCCGTACAAGATTGTATCTGCTCGGTGTACCTCCGAGAGACTCCGTGATATGAGTGACTTCATCTCTCCCGTTCAGATATTTGGATATACTGTCAAGGTCTTTCTTTACGGCGTCTCCGTCAAATCCTTCCGGAAGTTTGTATTCTATATAAAGTTGGTCGTATTCCATGTCAGGAAAGAACTCTCTCGGTACATATTTGAAGCAGATAATACTTGCCACAACAAGAACCAGCGATGATCCTATTGTAAATGTCTTGTGGCAGAGAACCCAGCTAAGGACATTCCTGAGCTTTTTGTAGTATTTGCTGTCAAAAGGATTGTCTTCACTCTGCTTGACTTTAAGCCGTTTTTCAGCAGTGACCGGAACGTATGTTACGGCAAGAATCCAACTGAACAGAAGTGAAACGGCAAGCACAATAAACAGATCCCTTACATAAGTACCTGCGACATCAGGAGAAAGGAAAATAGGCAGGAATGCAAGAATTGCAATCAGTGTGGCTCCAAGCAGAGGCATTGCAGTTTTCCGGCCAATGGCTGTCAGGGCCTCTTTTTTATCTTTGCACTGCTTCATATCGACAAGAATACCATCAACAATCACGATGGCATTATCTACAAGCATTCCCATCGCCACAATAAAGGCCCCGAGTGATACTCTCTGCAGTGTGCCATGAAAGACATTCAATACCACAAAGGAGGCAAATACAATTATTACCAGAACTTTGCCTATGATAACACCGCTTCTGAAGCCCATTGTCAGCATCAGCAGTACAACTACAATCAGGACTGACTCGATAAGATTGAGCATGAATGTCTACAATGAACTGTTTACCCTTTCAGGCTGAAAAAAGACTTTATGCAGTTCGATTCCAGCAGGAAGTATTTCACGTTCAAGCTTTGAGATGGTTTTTTCAACCTCTCTTCCAAGTTTTGTGATATCTGTACCGCTTTCAGCAGAAATAGAGATGCCGAGTGCGGGAGTTCCATCGTAGAACATTTTATTTCTTACTGGAGAGTCCTCTCCTACAGTAAGTTCTGCAATATCCCTCAGTCTTATCTGGTCCTTTTCGTGTCCCTGAATCAGAAGATTGGCAATATCAGTTGTATTGGTATATTTATCATTGACAGTCATTCTGATACGGTTGTCCCCGCTTTGGTAGTATCCTGCATAAATGGTCATATTCTGACCGTTCAGGGTAGCGAGGACTTCAGCCGGGTGAATACCGAGTGAGGCTATTTTATCTTCTGCAATGGTAATATTGATACATTCATTGATCTTACCGTAGATCTGAACATCTGATATCCCCTCAATGTTCAAAACCTGCTGTTTGACATATTCCGCATATTTGTTTGCATCGGAGTGTGAATATCCGTCATTTGTCATTGCGTAGAACATCCCGTAAACATCACCGAAGTTATCGAGAACCTGTGGTTTGGATGCTCCTGTCGGGAGAGATGACTCAGCATCGCTGACTTTTCTCCGCAGAAGATCCCAATATTGTTGCAGGTTACTCTCTTTTACGAGGGTTGAAAGAGTAACTTCGATTAAAGAGAGGTCATTCATCGATTTGCTTATAACAGAACTGGTGTTTCCCATTGATCGGATTGTCTTTTCGAGTACATCAGTTACTTCAAGTTCGACCTGATGTGCAGAGGCTCCAGGATATGTTGTTACAATCATAGCCTTTCGGACTGTAATTTCAGGATCCTCAAGTTTGCTCATGTTGTAAAAGGCGAAAAAACCTCCTACGACCAGGACAAAAATCAGGAAATAGAGGAGCTTTTTATTTTTTAAAGCCCATTTGCCAAAGTCCATCATATTAA
>CAZPLM010000277.1:0-1828 GCA_964587275.1 uncultured Muribaculaceae bacterium
GGCTGCAGTGCAATCGGAGCGAGGGATTTTCTTGTTGCAATTAACTACAACCTTAATACGACCTCCACGCGAAGGGCAAATGCCATTGCATACGATGTAAGAGAAAAGGGGCGCAAGAAAAGGGATGGTAATCCTATTACCGGTAAAGTAGTAAAAGATGCAGACGGTAATGCGGTGTGGATACCGGGTACACTTAAAGGCTGCAAGGCAATCGGTTGGTATATAGAAGAATATGGGATTGCACAGGTTTCGATGAATGTTACGAATATCACTGATACTCCGGTTCACATTGCCTTTGACGAGGTCTGCGCAAAAGCACAGGCTCGCGGTATTCGTGTTACAGGAGCAGAGATTGTCGGGCTTATTCCAAAGAAAGTGTTGATTGAGGCAGGAAAATATTATCTGGCCAAACAGCAGCGCAGCCTCGGTGTTTCAGAAGAAGAGATTATCAAGATTGCCGTTAAGTCTATGGGACTTGATGATTTGAAGCCTTTTGACGCTCATGAAAAAGTTATAGAATACCTTATTGAGGATAAGAGCAATAATAAATTGATAGACCTGACCTGCAAGGGTTTTGCAGATGAGACCGCAAGCGAGTCTCCGGCACCTGGAGGTGGATCCATATCTGCCTATATGGGCGCATTGAGCGCAGCTCTGGGCACAATGGTCGCAAATCTCTCTTCTCACAAACCCGGTTGGGATGCAGATTGGGAAAAGTTTTCAAAGGTAGCTGAAAATGGGCAGGCTGTAATGGCCCAACTGCTTCATCTGGTAGATGAGGATACAAATGCATTCAACAAAATTATGGCTGCTATCGGAATGCCGAAGAATACGGATGCTGCAAAGGCTGCTCGCGCTGCAGCTCTTGAGGCAGCTACACTTTATGCTACCGAAGTTCCTTTGACAACGATGAAAACAGCATATCAGTGCTTTGATATTGTTGAGGCTATGGCGAAAGAGGGGAATCCTAATTCTGTTTCAGATGCAGGTGTAGGTGCCCTTGCAGCATGGGCTGCCATTCACGGCGCATGGCTTAATGTCAAGATCAACGCATCAGGGCTGAAAGATACAGCAAAAGCTGCTTCGCTTCTTAAAGAGGCTTCCGCACTTGCTGTAAAGGCTACTGAGCGACGTGAGGATATTATCAAGACAGTCGATGAAGTAATCGCAAGATAAGATTCTGACAATTAAATAATAAAGCCGGCTGAAAATTATTTTCAGCCGGCTTTGTCATGTTAAAGTATATCGAATGAACGATTATTTGCCTGCAAGGCGTTTGTAATTATTCAGTCTGATCTTTGCAAATTCTTCAGTCCTTGCAAACAGCTCACCAGCTTCGGCAGGGAAACTCTTCAATAATGAAGAATAACGAACCTCGCCTTTGAGGAAGTCCTGGAATTTACTCCAGTCAGGCTCTTTACTGTCGAGTGAGAACGGATTCTTGCCCTCAGCCTCAAGTGCAGGATTGTACCTGTACAACTGCCAGTATCCGCATTCAACAGCGTGTTTTTCCTCCATCTGGCTGTGACCCATTCCGACTTTCAATCCGTGGTTGATACATGGAGCATAAGCGATAATCAGCGATGGTCCGTCATAAGCTTCGGCTTCTTTGATAGCTGTAAGGAACTGTGACTGGCTTGCGCCCATAGCTACCTGACAAACATATACATAACCGTAACTCATAGCCATCATACCAAGGTCTTTTTTGCGTACTTTCTTGCCTGAGGTTGCAAATTTGGCAACAGCTCCTGCAGGAGTAGCCTTTGATGACTGTCCACCTGTATTTGAATATACCTCGGTATCGATGACCATGACATTTACATTTTCA
>CAZPLM010000278.1:0-1824 GCA_964587275.1 uncultured Muribaculaceae bacterium
GCAGGTTATTCGTAGTTATTTTAAAATGTTTTAAGTTGTTGGATATGAGTTACTTACCGATGCAGAAATTCTTAAATATGTTCCCCAGGACTTCGTCTGTGGTTACTTCGCCGACAATGGTGCCGATTGAGTAGATGGCTTCACGCATATCCTGTGCAAGAAGATCTGTAGGGGTATTCTCGTCAATGCCTACGCTTACACGGAGTAGGGCGGAGTAGGCCTCTTTAAGGGCTGAATAATGTCTGAAATTGGTGACAAGGACTGCATTTGAATTGACTTTGAGTCGATTCTGCGATTCGATAAGCACTTCGCGCAGCATATCAAGACCGACCTCTTTTTTGGCACACATCGGAATAATGGCGAGAGGGGAGAGTTTGGCATCATTTACGGCTTTTCTGACAGTGGTAACGCCGCGCTTTGTCTCACCGACTTCGCTCAATTCATCAATAAGTTCTGCCGGTTTGTGCTTGAGCATATCGATAATATGTTCCAGTTTTGTGCGGTCTATTATTACATCGCATTTATTGACAATGATAATGACAGTCTGGTCTTCATTATTAAGCCTTTTGCTCAAATTTACAAGGGAACTTTTGAAGTCTTCTGAACGTTCTGCATCAAGCATCATAATTACAACAGAAGCCTGTTTGATTTTAAAATAAGTACGTTCAATACCTATCATCTCTATTGTTTCCATCGTACTTCGGATGCCGGCAGTATCAATAAACCTGAACAGAATGCCATTCAGATTGACAGTATCTTCAATAGTATCCCTCGTTGTGCCGTCAATAGGAGAGACGATAGCCCTTTCTTCACCTACAAGTGCGTTAAGAAGGGTACTTTTACCAACATTTGTAGCACCTACAATCGCCACAGGCACACCATTTTTAATTGCATTACCTACTTTAAAACTTGATACCATTTCCGATATATGGTCTGTAGCCGTCTCAACAAGTTTGGAAAGCTTTTTTCGGTCAGCAAATACAACATCTTCTTCGCTGAAATCAAGTTCCAACTCCATTAGTGAAACAATTTTCAGCATTTTTTTTCTCAGCTCAGCAAGCTTATCGGAGTAGCCGCCTCTCATCTGATTAATTGCCACTTTATGGGCGGCTTCAGTTTCAGATGAGATAAGGTCAGCAATGGCCTCTGCCTGAGCCAAATCCATCTTACGGTTCAAGAATGCCCGTTTAGTGAATTCACCTGGTTCGGCAAATCGCGCACCATTATCAATAAGCAGGGAGAGTATCTCTCTGACTATATAGTTCGATCCATGACATGAGATTTCCACAGAATCTTCACCGGTATAGGAGATCGGGGACTTGAAGATAGAAAGAATTACTTCATCGACAATTTCCTTACCTTTATACACATTGCCAAATACTAAAGAGTAGCCTGGAAGCGAAGAAATATCTTCAACTTTATTTGATTTGAAGATTTTCTGTACGATTGTTATGGAATCATCTCCGCTAACTCTGATTACAGCTATCGCGCCGATGCCGGCAGGAGTTGCGCAAGCGCAAATGGTACACATATTCAGGTCTTTCATAAAACAGGTCTTAGTACAACAATATCATTGCTTTTTCAAATATACGACATTTTCCACATGTTGGGTATGAGGAAACATATCAACAGGCTGAACTGCTACAATGTAGTATTTTTGTGCCATAATTGCAAGATCACGCGCCTGTGATGCAGGGTTGCAACTGACATAAATCACTCTTTCAGGCTCAGCCTCAAGTAATACCTTTGCAACATCAGGATGTATCCCGGCACGTGGCGGGTCAAGGACTACAATATCAGGCCTGCCGTGACTGCTAATAAAGT
>CAZPLM010000279.1:0-1799 GCA_964587275.1 uncultured Muribaculaceae bacterium
CGGCCATCCCTGCTCCATGACAGATTTCCATAAGGAGAAGGCATTTCAGGCCTGTCATTTTCTTCATCATAAAATGCCACCCCAAGTCCGTCAGTTAAATTTGTAACATCATCCGTCTCTACATCATATAAATACCAGTTACGTTCCTGAGCATCATAATACGGATAGTATCTTCCGTCAGGAGATGAACCATACAGGGAAATTCTTCCCTCTTTCATCACCATTTTACGGCTCCCGTCTTCCAGAGATATTTTGTAAAGATCACCCCGCGGATTCTGATCCCACTGTTGCATTACCCTGTAAGGCTTATCGCCAAGACACAATACCGAAGATTCTATGTTACTGTTTCTTATAGAAAAATCCGCCTCATCGTCACCCAGTTGAAGCATAGGTGTCTGACCATTAACAGGCACACTTGCTATATAATTTTTTTTCAGCGTCTGGCTTAGGTTTGAAACCTGAGCCGACTGAAGATAATCTTCGTTCCATGTCCATATATCAAGTTTTGCTTTTTCAAAATCAGGCACCGTAGTATCTTTCTCATGCGGTTTCTTTGCAATTCCGAAAAATATATTTTTACCGTCATTTGAAAAAACAATATTTCCATTTGTGTTGATTGCCCAGCCGGCGGGCATATTAATATCCCTGCTTGTAGCAATCATTCGTGCCGCAGTGCCGTCATACAAATAGATATCAGGCTCCTTTTCTGCCCCTTTCGTGGTATCCACAGCAGCAAAGAATGTCAAATATCCATTGTTTCTATCAAATGACAGTTTTGATAAAAAAGCCTTTTTATCACCAACAAACACATCGAAAATGTCTTGTGAAGCAGGATTGTAGAGATATACACCTTTTACAGCCAAAGAATCCTTTTCCTGAGGCTTATTGATAAATGCCAGCCTTGATCCCTCATTGTCAAATGTATAACTTCCCACATCCTTCAATGTATCAACTGCAAACGTTACTATATTAATAAGGTATAGATAATTATCTTTCTTTTCAGCAGCGCATCTGAAAGCCACATATTGGCCCTGCACTGTACTCCCTGAGACCTCCTTCAACTCCGGTATTTTATGAATATTTCCACTCTTGAGATCAAGAATGGCAAGAGTGTCAAGAGGCATTTCATCCTGTTTCTTTTTGGCAATTTTTGCGTTTCTGGTCTGATTATGAGTAGGGGCAATGCGGCATATCAGCTTCCCCTCTTTTTTTGCAAACCCCACATATCCTGCTCTTGGGAGATTATATTCCGTCCCTTTTTTAAGATTGCGTATCAACAGATATCCATCACCGTCCTGTGCGGCCACATTTGTTATCATCCACTCCCCGTCGTATGGGATTATCACGGAATTGACAGATTTCCAGTCATCATATACAGAGTGATTCAGTGGCGGTTTTTGCGCAAAGGCGAAAGAAGTAAACGCCAGCAGAACAGAAACGAAAAGAACTTTTCTCATATATTGTCAAGTATTATTAAAATAAGGTTATAAAGTTAGCTATTTTTTATGGATTACTGCCGATTTCAAACCTTATTATAAAATTACGGAAAAGGCTATGTCTTTGGCACTAAGTGTTTAAAAAGTTTTTGTATTATAAAAAATAATCCTTACATTTGCACCCCTGCAAAAATGTGCAGGAGTATTTAAATAATTAATTTACACCAAATTAACAACCAATGCCTGGATTAATTGGAAAAAAAATCGGAATGACTTCCGTTTTCGATGCCGACGGGAAAAATATCCCGTGCACCGTTATTGAGGCTGGTCCGTGTGTTGTTACGCAAATTCGTACAGATGAAA
>CAZPLM010000280.1:0-1777 GCA_964587275.1 uncultured Muribaculaceae bacterium
CTCAAACTTCTTGCTGATGTCGGTCTTGTCGGCTTTCCAAATGCAGGCAAATCAACACTGCTTTCAGTTGTTTCCGCAGCAAAGCCTAAAATTGCCGATTACGCGTTTACCACATTGGAACCGAGCCTTGGAATTGTAAATTACAGGGACAACAGATCTTTTGTAATAGCCGATATTCCGGGTATCATTGAAGGAGCGCACGAAGGCAAGGGACTCGGATTAAGATTCCTGCGGCATATTGAACGCAACTCGATGCTCCTGTTTATGGTCCCTGCCGACAGCAAGGACATCAACGGAGAATACAAGATACTGTTGAACGAGTTGAAACTGTACAATCCTGAACTCCTTGATAAGGAGAGAATCCTGGCGATATCCAAATCTGACATGCTCGATGATGAGCTTAGAAAGGAAATCATACCACATCTTCCAAAAAAAATCCTACATATTTTTATCAGTTCCGTATCCGGACAGGGTATTCCACAACTTAAGGATATGCTTTGGAACACATTGAACAACTGATGATCTGCATTATCGACACAACAACTGATCCGTACCGGAATCTTGCTGCTGAGGAGTATCTTCTCAAGGAGAAAAATGAACCAGTATTCAGACTTTGGCGTAATGACAAAGCTGTTATTGTCGGGCTCAATCAGAATACTGTTGCCGAGATAAATCTTGATTTCATAAAAAGCCATCATATTCCAGTTGTCAGAAGGCTTTCGGGTGGCGGAGCCGTATTTCACGACCTTGGAAATGTCAATTTCACCTTTATAGATATACGCAAAGAGGGTGAGGACAGCAGCCAAATGTTCAGGCGATTTACTGCTCCCATTGTAGAGGCTTTGAATTCTATCGGAGTAAAAGCATATCTCGAGGGCAGGAATGATCTTCTGATTGATGGAAAAAAGTTTTCAGGCAATGCTATTTGTGTCCACAAAGATAAAATCCTCCAGCATGGTACTCTCCTGTTTGACGCCTCTATGGAAAATCTTTCCGAGGCTTTGCAGAACAGACCTGAAAAATTTACAGGCAAGGCGGTAAAATCGAACAAGAGCAGAGTTACAAATATTGCCGATCACCTTCAGCATCCTATGGATGTAACGGAGTTCATCTCCTTTCTTGCAGAAAAAATAGGAAGTAAATATAGCCTGTACGACTATACTTCTGAAGACATTCTTGCAATTGACACACTCATGAAAACAAAATACAGCCTTGATTCCTGGAATTTCGGTCATTCTCCAAAATACGGCTTTTCTAAATGCAGAAAATTCCCTTCGGGGTTGATCGAACTCTATATGAATGTCGAACGCGGAACAATCAAAGATCTTGAAATTAAAGGGGATTATTTTTTTGTATCGCCGACTGAAGATTTCTGCAGGCAAATGATCGGTACTGAACTTACAAAAGAAAAAATCGCCGACAGGCTTTCAAAAATCCCTGTCAGCGACTATTTCAGCGGCATTGACACCAATGATCTTGCCGGAATGTTTTTCAACTAACAACAACCGTTTAATCCATCTGTGATCCACGGCCATAAACTGAAACCGGCTGTAAATATCAGAACAATTATCACAACACAAAATACGATCACGAGAATATGATAAATCAGGGCAATAATTGACATTATTCTTCCTGAGTTGAGGTTGCCGTAGCCGAAATACATATCAGGACTCTCTTTATACTTTCTGAGCCCTGCATTTGATACGCAAATACCGACAATACTTAGGACAAATCCGACAAATCCAGGCATAAGAAGAGAAAGAATGCCGAGGATAAG
>CAZPLM010000281.1:0-1774 GCA_964587275.1 uncultured Muribaculaceae bacterium
ACCACTTACGGATACTGGGAAAGCAAAGACCTGAAGGACTGTCTGATATATGTCAATAAAATGGTAGGAAGTGATAAGAATGTTGTGCTCTGGGGTGCCTCTTTCGGCGGAGGGACAGTAGGAAATCTACTCGCGGACACGCTTGCCAACCGAAGAGTTAAAGCGGCAGTAATGGACTGTCCGATAGGAGGAATGAGTGGTATGCTCCGTCTTTCAATGGAAAAAATGGACATACCTCTGTCTGTGGGTTATATGCTTTGGTGCGGAAATATTATGACCAAATTGAAACTCGGCTTTGACTACGACGATACAAAAGTGACCGGATATGCAACAAAAACAACTATCCCCGTTCTGATTTTCAACTCTGAAATGGATTCAGTGACGCCCGCTTTTATTGGCCGTGAGATCTTCGATGCAATTCCCCATGATAACAAGGCCATCTATACTGCAAAAGAGAGCCAACACTGCCGCATCCGAACTGACCACATGGAAGACTATGTCAGCTATTTGCTCAAATTCATATAATCTTGCCCAGAAAGATCTAACTCTCGACTCACTGACCTTGACTTGCGGTGTAAATCACAAGTGTGATCGTGAACTACCACATTTATGTACATTAGTAATATTTCGTGTACATTACTTATAGATTCTATAAGAGGAACTTCTTTAGGTATGTCTGCATGATTCAAAAACAAATTCAACAAACCTACATTGATATAATAATTTCCCTTATGTATCTTTTCTTTATGCAATAATCCTGCATCTACTATTTAATTTAAATATTTGGAAGCTGTTCTTCTTTCAACCATCATGTCACGTTCCATAAACTCTGTTTTATATATTAATGAAAAAAAAGATTATTTATCGGATGCCTACTATAAGGCCTCGGCTCATCTATAATCAATTGACTAATAATTGCCTAAATTGACTATCAAATGCCTATTAATTGACTAATTCAAAATAACTACCAGCACCATATCCTTTATTAGACAGCAAGTTATATTTATCCGACAGCGCCGTCAATTCGTTTGTAGCAGTTTGCCTTGATACTTTATTGATTTCCTGATACTCTTTATTTGTAATCCTGCCTTTCTCCTTAACATACAAAACCGCTTTTATCTGCCTTGGATCCAATCCTTTGGCTTTTAAATCTTCTTCGTTAAACAAGTCTTTGCGGAACACTACCCAAAAGCCTGAACTTTCATAATAATAAAGCGGATTAGGTAGACCTGCGGCAGCGCATTGTTCATTCATTTTGCGTATGCCCCGCCCCATGCCTCAATGTAGCCGATACGGAAAAAGGCGTTGGAAATATCGGGGTTGTGCGGAACGGAAGAATGTTTCTTTTGCAGCGTTTCAATCGTCCAATTTTCGGGCAGTTTTCCGAAATTCCAAATCATGATTTTGTCTTTGTACACACTTATTTGGATAGGCGTTGCGCCTGTATAATCTTTGTGGGCAACGGCGTTGTGCAACGCTTCGCGGACGGCTTCTTTGGGATACTCGTATGTTTCTACGCGGTAAATACCCTCGTAACTTATAATTGCCTTTATATACTTGGTAAAGAGCAAATCCATCGTTTTTTCGACCTGTTCAAACAGATTGCCGTGAATCTCGTCCTGAAAGCGCAAATCGCTATCGGATTTGAAATAACCGATTTTAATATAGGCATTAGTTACAAACTTTTCGGGGTCGGGGTGGAAAAGCAGAACTGCGGCCCGTTTCAAATTGTTATCTTCTGTAAGTTGCAGGTTCTCGAGCAACAATTCGTTAC
>CAZPLM010000282.1:0-1456 GCA_964587275.1 uncultured Muribaculaceae bacterium
ACACGCGCCGCTATCGAGGAAGGTGTTGTTGCCGGAGGTGGTACAACATATATCCGAGCACTCTCAGCTTTGCAAGGACTTAAGGGCGATAACGCAGACGAACAGACAGGTATCAATATCGTAGCAAGGGCAATCGAAGAGCCTCTCAGGACTATTGTCGAGAATGCGGGCGTTGAAGGCAGTGTTGTAGTTCAGAAGGTTAAGGAGGGTAAAAATGACTTTGGATTTAATGCACGTACCGAGAAGTATGAAAATCTGCTCTCTACAGGTGTAATTGACCCGACGAAGGTTACCCGTATCGCTCTTGAAAATGCAGCTTCTGTTGCAGGGATGTTCCTTACTACAGAATGTGTATTGGCTGACAAGAAAGAGGAGAATCCTCCAATGCCAATGGCAGGCAACCCGGGAATGGGCGGAATGATGTAATAATTTAGCATTATATAAGAGATACGCAGGCAATGCTTTTGCAGAACCTGCGTATTTTTTTAATTTTGCAGCATGAGTTCTGATGAAAAATATATGAAAGCAGCCCTGGATGAGGCTGAAAAGGCAAGGGAAGAGGGTGAGGTGCCGGTTGGTGCAGTAATTGTTTGCAAAGGGCGTATTATCGCGCGTGCACACAATCTTGTAGAGACACTCGTGGATCCTACTGCACATGCTGAAATGCAGGCAATTACCATTGCCACAAATGAGCTTGGGGGTAAATACCTTGATGAATGTGTCATCTATGTTACGGTCGAACCCTGTCCGATGTGTGCCGCTGCTCTTTCATGGGCTCAAACCGGGACTCTTGTATATGGGGCTTCCGATCCTAAAAGAGGTTATTCTCTCTTTTCTCCATCTCTTCTTCATCCAAAGACAGAGGTCCGCAATGGTATTCTTGCAAAGGAGTGCGGAGAAATCGTAACAGCCTTTTTCAGAGATAAAAGATAGTCAGTTCTCTATGTTGGGTAGGGCGATTTTCTAAAAATTTCCTGTTTATAGAAAAGTTTGTATATTTGCAGCGCAAAAACTGAGATATGGTGTAATGGTAGCACTACAGATTTTGGTTCTGTCTGTCGAGGTTCGAATCCTCGTATCTCAACTAATAATAATTAAACGTTAATACTTTGGAACCTCCGAGTTGTCAGTATAATCCTCTCCCCGAAGACTCACCTCTTGAGCCTCTCGCCAATGGCATTAATGTAATACAATCGAATATAATCGCTTGCAGATTGCGCTCGAAAGGCGTGATGTTGCATTTTATTTATAATCAATATTAAAAATGGCACTTTTTTTTAAGAAAGAACTTGATGACAATGCAAAGATTTATGTTTGGGAAATAACCGAAACAGAAGAACAGCTCATGACACTGTGTACGCCTATTCCAAACGACGAACTGGACGAAATGAGTCTCATTAAAAGCGAAAGTCGCAGGAAAGAGAGACTTGCAGAGAGAGCTTTGTTGAATCTGATG
>CAZPLM010000282.1:1466-1769 GCA_964587275.1 uncultured Muribaculaceae bacterium
CGTCCGTTTCTTCAGAACTCAATATATGAGATAAGTATATCACACAGCGACAGATTTGTTGCAATTATTATCCATCCTGACGAAAATGTGGGTATTGATATAGAGTCTCTTGACAGGGATTTTTCTGCTGTAGAGAAAGTTGCGCTGTCTGAAGATGAGATAGACGACCTTTCCGAAAAGAAACGCAAACTTCAACTTGCAATATACTGGTGTGCAAAAGAGGCCATTTTTAAAAGAATGTCCCTATCTGGGGTTGATTTTGCGGAACAAATAGAGGTTGATCGATTTAATCCTCACGATGAA
>CAZPLM010000283.1:0-1743 GCA_964587275.1 uncultured Muribaculaceae bacterium
GCCATAATATGGGTCTCGATGTTCACGATATGGAAGACCTCGGCGAAAACTATGTCGGATATGACGATACCCACAAACGCTCTACACAGTTCGGTCTCGCCTCTCTCCGCATGGGTAAAGAACTTGAACCTGGACACGTAATAACTGATGAGCCTGGTATTTATTTCATTCCTGCCCTTATCAAACAATGGAAAGAAAAGGGCACATGCAAAGATTTCATCAACTTCGACAAACTTGAATCATACTACGACTTCGGAGGCATCCGCCTTGAAGATGACATTCTTATTACTGAAAATGGCCGCAGAAGATTGGGAGCAAAGCGACTTCCTATCTCTGTTGAAGAAGTTGAAGAAGTGATGCGCCACAATAATGACTAATCTCAATACAATTAAAAATGAAGAAATATTTAATACTTATTTTGACAATGACAATTGCACTTTCCGGCTGTAAAAGTGGAGAAAGGGAAGACTCTGCGATAATAGGCAAAGCCAACCTTACTGTCACGGATGGACACTTCACTCCTGAAATAATGCATCAGTTAGGTAAAGTATCTGATCCTCAAATCTCTCCTGACGGCACAACAATCCTTTACGGAGTCACTTACACCAGCATTGAGAAAAACAGAGGGAACAGAGATCTGTTTGTCATGAATATTGACGGCAGCAACAACACACAGATTACTCAGACATCCAAGAGTGAATCAAATGCCCGTTGGATCAATGGAGGCAGGCAAATAGCATTTCTCTATTCAGGACAGATTTTCGTGATGAATCCTGACGGCAGCAAAAGACATAAGATCGGTACTGCTCCGGAAGGTATTTTGGAATTCTCCTTCTCTCCCGATGAAAGCAATATCTTATATTCCAGCCCAATAAAAGTCAACAAAACCCCGTCTGACATCTATCCGGACCTTTCAAAGGCCGAAGCCCGTACCTATGACCAACTGATGTACAGACATTGGGATCATTTTGTCGAGACCATACCTCACTCATATATTGCTCCATTTGATGGAAAGAGCATGGGAACAGGGATTGATATCCTTGATGGTCAACCTTTTGAACTCCCTACCGAACCTTTTGGCGGTCTGGATCAGTTGAGCTGGTCTCCGAGCAGCAAATTCATCGCATACTCATGCAGGAAGTTGACAGGAGTGGAATATGCATTTTCTACAAATACAGACATTTACTTTTATGATATTGCAGGCCGTACCTGCGAAAACCTTTCTGAAGGAATGCCTGGCTATGATACAGATCCTGTATTTTCTCCTGACGGCAAATATGTAGCATGGCTGAGTATGGCCAGAGGTGGCTATGAGGCTGACAAGGTTCGTCTCTTCATTATCGATATGGAAAGTCGCCAGCGTACTGAACTTACAGGCATCGGAGACTGTTTCAGATATAATGTTGAAAGTCCCGCCTGGTCACCCGATTCTAAAGAAATCTATTTCGCTTCACTCGTTGAGGGAGTCAAGGAGCTTTGGAAGACAGACCTGAACGGAAAATTCACAAGAGTATCCAAAGAACACGAATGGACGGACTACAGCGCACCACAATTACTTTGCGATGCTGAAAACAAACCTGTAAGTATCATAACCACAAATACCACAATGATGCGCCCGTCAGAGATTGTTTCAGTCTCACTTGCTGACGGCAGTTGCACTCAGTTGACATTTGAGAACAAGCACATTCTCGACCAGATCCCTGAAAGCAGAATGGAAGAGAGATGGATACCTACAACGGACGG
>CAZPLM010000284.1:0-1735 GCA_964587275.1 uncultured Muribaculaceae bacterium
AAAAAAATTGACCACATATTTCAAGTTTTCACCACACATGAGGATTCATTTGCCACTTCATTTGGTTTTTCGCCACAAAAATTTGTCTTAGAATGGGGATAAGGCGAAATTTGCCGACCATTCGAAAATAATAGAATATATATTAAGGTATGAAAATTATTGGCACAGGCAGCGCGCACCCTTCTTTCGTTTTAACTAACGACATGTTTACAAGTTTTCTGGATACAAGTGATGAGTGGATCACGACCAGAACAGGTATAAAAAAGAGACAGATCATCACATCTGAACATCTTGAAGATCTGGCAGCCGCAGCAGCCGAAAATGCTCTTGAAAATGCAAAACTGAAAGCAACTGATATTGATTTTGTAATCTGCTCAAATGTTGTAAATGAATATGTTACTCCTGGGATGGGATGCATTGTCAATGGAAAACTTGGAATTGAATGTCCATCTATAGATATTAATTGTGCCTGCGCAGGTTTTGTATATGCCCTGCAAATTGCCAATTCTTTTATTGAGACAATGCCGAATTTAAGAAATATCCTTGTTCTTGCCGCTGAAGAGCCTACAAGAATGATGGACTGGAGCAAGAGAGACACATGCGTCCTCTTTGGTGATGGAGCCGGTGCAGTAATTGTCACTAAAGGAAATGATTTCAAGGCATTTTGCACAAGATCGGTAAGTAAAACGCCGTCTCTCTATCAGTTAAGAAGATTGCAGCCCAACCCGTTTATCAATAAGGAAGAACCTGATGGAGCAGTAATGATGAAAGGACAGGATGTATTCAAGCTTGCGGTTAAATACTCTTTAAAAGATATAAACAGTGTTTTAAAACAGGCTGACTGTGATCCTGATGAGGTCGCTTTTTACCTTATGCATCAGGCTAATATAAGAATTATCAGTACTATTCGCGAATCGCTCGGACTTGATGAATCCAAATTCCCACACAATATCCAGAAATATGGAAACACTTCTTCGGCAAGTGTTGCAATCTTACTGGATGACCTTAATCGGGAAGGCAAGATTAAAAAAGGCGATAAGCTAATTTTCAGTGCATTCGGGGCCGGTTTTACTACAGGTGCCTGTATGCTTGAATGGTCAAAAGAAACGATTGACAATAACTAAAGAATCATTAATTTTGTCATATTAAAATATAACAAATATGGATAGAAGAGTTGTAATTACTGGTTTAGGTGTCATTTCTCCTGTCGGAAACACTACAGACATTTTTTGGAAGAATCTTATAAACGGTGTCTGCGGGATCGACTATATTAAAAATTTCGATACAACTGACCTTCAAATTAAAATTGCAGGAGAAGTTAAAGATTTTGATCCTAAATCATACGGAATTGATGCTCAATCCGCAAGAAAAAATGACAGGTTCTCGCTATTTGCCATGGCAGCTGCCAACCAGGCTATAGGCCAGGATGATCTGAAGATTGCACCGGAGAGATTGGGGGTTTATATCGGATCAGGTATTGGCGGAATGGATACATTTGTAAATGAGACAATTAAATTAAAGGAAGAGGGAGCCAAATGGATTTCACCTCTTTTCATACCAACAATGATTTCCAATATGGCCTCCGGAAATGTCGCAATAGCACACAATGCTCAGGGAGTATGTCTTCCAATTGTAACAGCTTGTGCAACAGGGACTCACTCAATAGGTGAGGCCTTCAGAGCCATCAAACACGGTTATGCCGATGCCATTATCAGTGGCGGCGCAGAGGCAGCAG
>CAZPLM010000285.1:0-1723 GCA_964587275.1 uncultured Muribaculaceae bacterium
CTGCGATAACGGCTGATGGTGAAATCTTATGCAAACGTCTGATAATATTTCTGCATTTCTTATCGGCATGTTCAGTGACCGAACAGGTATTAATCACATATACATCAGCTGCAATATTATGACTGACAACCTTGTACCCTGCAGCCTCAAACTGCCGCTCAAGAGTCGATGTTTCTGCAAAATTCAATTTACAGCCCAAAGTCACAAAGGCTACTGTCCTGTTATTCATCATTACGATCGAATTTCATTGATACGCTCGCAGAGTCGACTTGACCGCCGACGGGCGGATTCATTTTAGAGATAGTGAGTTCAGCACTATATACAGCCGGGAACTCCTCTTTTATTCGTGAAATTATCCTGCCAAGGACATTTTCAATCAGGTTAGACGGTGCTGCCATCTCTTCCTTGATAACAGCATATAGTTCACCGTAATTGACTGTATCCTCGAGAGCATCACTTTTCACAGCTGCACTGAAATCGACTTCACAATCCAAATCAAGGATAAAGTCATTCCCCAATTCCTTTTCAAAATCAAAACATCCGTGATATGAATGAAATTTCATTCCATTCAAAGCCATAGATCCCAGATGTTTTTCAATCTTTCCTTTCATAATATTTATCTTGAAGATGCAGAAAGCACAAATACACACGGTCGTTTACCTATCAGTAAACCATTTGTTTTCCATTCATTCACACTCAAAGTACGTATAAACTGCGAGGGAAGTGTGATATCTGCGGCAACACAGATGGAAGTATTTCCGGAGCAAACAGCCAGCATATCCGCAAAAAGAGAATCATTTCTGTACGGAGTCTCAATAATTATCTGAGTTTGACCGCTGCGAGCCGATAAGGCATCCAAACGTTTAAGCTCGGCTCTCCTCGCATCAGGCTTTACAGGCAGATATCCGGTAAAAGCAAATGACTGTCCATTCAGCCCGGAAGACATTAGAGCCAGCATTAAGGAAGATGGACCGACAAAAGGCACTACTTCAATCCCGTTTTTGTGCGCAAGCATGACAAGCTGTGCTCCGGGATCAGCCACTGCCGGCAATCGGGCCTCTGATATCAACCCCACATCATTGCCTGAGTTAAAAAGAGCGATATAACTCTCAATAGTCGCAATATCGGTATGTTCATTCAATTCATGAAAGGAAAGTGAGTCAATCTGTCCCTTGAGTCCGGCAGCAGAGAGAAAACGTCTGACAGTCCTTACCTCTTCAACAACATAATCGTGAATCAGAGGCAAAACAGAAAAAACGGAAGCAGGTAAAACCGACTTCGGATCAACTTCCCCAAGGGTTGAAGGTATAAGAAACAATCTGCCTTTCATCGGCGCAAAGATAAATAAATATAATTACCTTTGTTTACTGTATGGATGGCAAAATCACATTTTTAGGAACAGGAACATCGCAGGGGATTCCTATGATAGGATGCAAATGTCCTGTCTGTACCTCAAAGGATCCTCATGATAACAGACTCAGAACTTCTGCATATATAGAGTACGGTGGATTGAAGATCAATATAGATGCCGGACCGGACTTCAGGCAGCAGATGTTGCGAGAAGATATCACCCACCTCGATGCTATTTTGCTTACTCATGAGCACATTGACCATACCGGGGGGCTTGACGATGTCAGAGCATTTAATTATCTGGAAAGGAGGGCATTCCCCATATATTGCGAAGAGAGGGTAAAAGAGTCACTGAAGTCTGAATTTTCATACG
>CAZPLM010000286.1:0-1687 GCA_964587275.1 uncultured Muribaculaceae bacterium
CAGTCATTCAATCCTATCGGGTCGCTGATGGGGATGTATGTTGCAATGCAGTTTATTCAGAACAGGTTGAATCCGTTGAGTACTGCTGAGCGAGCGGGACTGGATGATGCTTCCTTTGAGGCGATTAAACAGGCCGACCTGAGTGTGCTGGTGAAACCTTATGTTGTGATTGGGGCTGTTATTTTCCTTCTATTCATTGTAATGCTGCTTGTAAGAATGCCGAAAGGGGAATCCAGGGTAATAGGACCTGCGGGGTTAGGGGCAACATTTGGAAGGCTTTTCAAGAATGTACGTTTTAGAGAGGGGGTCATAGCGCAGTTTTTCTATGTGGGGGTGCAGATAATGTGCTGGACATTCATCATTCAGTATGGGACACGTATTTTTATGGCTGAGGGGATGAATGAGCAGGCGGCGGAGGTTCTTTCTCAGAAATACAATATTGCGGCGATGATTATATTCTGTTTGAGCAGATTTATTTGTACTTTTTTGCTCAAATATGTAAATCCAAGCAAGCTTTTGTGTATTTTAGCATTGGTTGGGGCGGTATTGGTGGCAGGAGTTGTGCTGATTGACGGAAAGGTCGGACTTTATTGTCTTGTTGCGGCCTCTGCGTGTATGTCTCTGATGTTTCCTACCATTTATGGAATATCGTTGAAGGGAACAGGGGATGACGCAAAGATTGGGGCTGCTTGGCTGATAATGGCGATTCTGGGGGGATCGTTGCTTCCTCCGCTTCAGGCGTGGATTATTGATTCGGCTGACGGTTATATGCTTAGTTCGGTCAATATTTCATTTGTGGTGCCGCTTGTCTGTTTTTTGTTTGTGGCCTGGTATGGATGGCGGTGTGTTGTTGGGGATAAAATTAAAAATCTTAAATAATGAAAGTAGTAGCGTTAATCACGGGTATTACAGGGCAGGATGGCTCTTTTTTGGCTGAATTTCTATTGGAGAAAGGGTATGATGTCCATGGAATCATGAGGAGGTCCTCTTCATTCAATACGGCTCGTATCGAGCATCTTTATCTTGATGAATGGGTGAGGGATATGAAGCAGAAGAGGCTGATCAACCTGCATTATGGGGATATGACCGATTCATCTTCATTAGTCCGCATTCTGCAGCAGGTAAAGCCGGATGAGATATATAATCTTGCAGCTCAAAGCCACGTGAAAGTCTCTTTTGACTGTCCGGAATATACTGCTGAGGCCGATGCTGTGGGAACTTTGAGATTGTTGGAGGCTGTGCGTATTTTGGGGATGGAGAAGAAGACCAGGATATATCAGGCTTCGACTTCTGAACTTTTTGGGTTGGTACAGGAGGTGCCACAGAAGGAGACGACTCCATTTTATCCCCGTTCGCCTTATGGCGTTGCAAAGCAGTATGGATTCTGGATTACAAAGAATTACCGCGAATCATACGGATTCTTTGCTGTCAATGGAATATTATTTAATCACGAGAGTGAAAGGCGCGGGGAGTCATTTGTTACAAGGAAGATAACTATTGCTGCTTCCAGAATTGCTCAGGGATACCAGGATAAGTTATATTTGGGAAATCTTGATGCACTTAGAGACTGGGGCTATGCAAAGGATTATGTTGAATGTATGTGGTTGATGTTGCAACATTCCGTCCCTGAGGATTTTGTGATTGCAACCGGGGAATATCATACGGTGCGTGAATTCTGCACCAAGGC
>CAZPLM010000287.1:0-505 GCA_964587275.1 uncultured Muribaculaceae bacterium
TGGGCGCTTACGCCCATCTCATGACCCTTCAATATGTAACATGCTTCATTATGTTAACGGGTATCATGGTGGTCAATATGGCTTCGTTTCAGGCCATGCAACAAATAATGTTGGTATAATAACATGGTTATGTTTGATATATAAAACCAAGATTTCCAGGATTTGCCTGATAACATACGCAATATTTCTATGCTATTCAAGGATTTATCTCGGAGTACATTTCTTCGGTGACGTTCTTTGTGGAGGGATTTTAGGCTTTGTTATTGCCTACTTCAGCTTTAAGTTAATAAATAAACACTTCGACGTGTCATCAGAAAAGCTCCAAAAACCGATATTGATAACATTGGCAGTAACTGTGACATTCACTTTTTTATATTCAACATATCAGTGGTTATTCTGATATGCTGAATATTTAAAATTCGAGAAGATCATCTGTGTTCAGAATGAAGAGATCGTTATGACCACTGATCCATAAAAAGGACGGGAGGCTCCAATAAAGTTGGTA
>CAZPLM010000287.1:515-1677 GCA_964587275.1 uncultured Muribaculaceae bacterium
CCGGTCACAAAAACGCGCTCTTTTGTCGCCAGCTTGTGGTTTTCCCGTCCCCCGGTCACAAAATCATGCTCTTTTGTCGCCAGCTTGTGCTTTTCCCGTCCCCCGGACACAAAATCATGCTCTTTTGTCGCCAGCTTGTGCTTTTCCCGTCCCCCGGTCACAAAAACGCGGTCTTTTGTCGCCAACTTGTGGTTTATCTCTTGTTATTCTACCTCAATAAAACTTCTTGTATTTGGTTTCTGGGAGGGCTGTGGAGGGATCTCTGAGAGGTGCGACCAAAATTAAATGTGCAGAAAATGGCCTGCGAGTGCGATTCTTGCACATTTGGTTTCGGGGAGTACCTTTCTGAGGCTATCTATGACCCTTGCCGAAATTTAAATGTGCAGGAATCGTGCTCTCAGGAAGTCTGGTGCACATTTAAATTGAGCCGCACATCATAGAAGCCTCCCTATGACCATCCTCAAAATTCAAATGTGCGGAAATCATACTCATAGGCCATCTAATGCACATTTGCTTTGATTGGCAATCAAGGCTTTGGCTATCTCCCGGGTATGATGTCTTCCGGGTGGGGTGTCTCCTGGCCGGGTTGAGTTACCACTTCATGTTGACACGCAGAGTGACTCCTAAGGCCGATTCACTGTCAACTTGCCGAAACATTTCATCGAGAGACCCAATACACCCTCAAATGCGTGATATGCAAGTCTTTCATACTCACCATCTCCAGCAAATGATTCCCAATCACAGTAGCACCCAGTAAATCCCATAAACAAGTTACTACCAGGGAGTTAGATATCACGTGCGCTTTTTGCCGCAAGCCAGACATTGATATGGGAGCCAAGCCAGCCATGGACGCGGGAGTTATCTCCTGCCGGACCTGCATGGGCTTGAGTGAGGCCCATTGCCGTCCGGCAAGGATAACTCGGCAATGTTAGAGAGATCCAAAAACAAACTGGTTTTATCACTTGTAATTCTACCTCCCTGAAATTAGGAATTGATGTATCTATATGCTCAGAGAATCCACCATTAAACTTTTTCCATACCTCATAAGTCCTTCTTTGTTTGTCATTCAGTTCATTTGGAAACCATAATGATTTAGGTCTATTAGCACGCTTGCTTACGGTATCGCTGAAGAAGTCTTGAGTTTTTGATGAGTGACTCTCTA
>CAZPLM010000288.1:0-1656 GCA_964587275.1 uncultured Muribaculaceae bacterium
ATGGGAAAGAACATATAAACCAATTGAATAATATGAAACGAATATTTTTATGCCTCACAATCTTGACTGCATTTGTCTTCGCAAATGCTCAGCCTCGCCCGAATAATGCAAGGCAAACAGTCAACAAACCCAATTATGAACTCGCAGATCAGTTTTCGGCGAAAAAGATCAATAATATGGTCTTTTCTCTTGATGTCCGTCCTCAATGGTTCAAGAATTCGGATAAATTCTGGTATCAGTGGAAAACCTCCAAGGGAACAACTTATTACATTGTAGACCCTGTTGCAAAGACTAAAAAAGAGATTTTCAATATGGAAAGGCTCGCAATGCAGCTTACCCAGATTGTCAAAGATCCTTTTGATGCTCAGCATATTCCTATTGAAAACCTTAAACTGGTGGATGATACAAAATTTACATTTGATGTAAAGAGCACTTTACTTGTTGATAAAAAAGTAAAGGAGGGTGAAGAAAAACCGAAGAAACCTGAAAAGGAGAAAAAAACCTTCAGGTTTGAATACTTACTTTCCAGCGGTGAATTAAAAGATGTATCTGATGTTGAGCCTGAAAAGGAGTATCCTGATTGGGCAAATATCTCTCCTGACGGAACAAAGGCCATTTTTGCAAAGAATTTAAATCTTTGGTGGATGGATATGGCTGATGTTAAAAAACTGATGGAGAATGAAAAGGACTCTACAGTTATTGAGCATCAACTTTCATTTGACGGTGTAAAGGACTTTGATTATGGTGGAAATGATTATGACGGCACATCGACAAGAGATACGACAAAAAGATTTTCAGTTTGGGGAGTGTGGTCTCCTGATGCAAAGCATTTTGCTGTCCCTAAAATAGATATGCGCGAGATCAAGGATCTTTGGGTAATCAACAGTCTGACTGAACCGCGTCCTACTCTTGAGACCTATAAATATATGATGCCGGGTGAACAGGGTCCGAAGGAGTATCTCTTTCTTTTCGATATGGAAAATTACAGCAGTAAGATGATCAAGGTTTCAGCATTCAAGGACCAGACTATCGATCTGCTAACCAAACCACGCAAGAACAGTGATATGTATGAGAAATACCGTAAGGCTGTATGGCTTGGTGACAACGATGCTTTCTATATGAGGCGTTTGAGCCGTGATATCAAGCGTATGGATCTGTGTAAGGTAAATGTTGCAGGAGACAGTGCCGTAGTTGTTCTTGAAGAGAGAATGAATACATATATTGAATTCCTTAACCCTGAGCTTGTAAATGGCGGCAGCGAGATCATTGAATGGTCTGAGAGAAATGGATGGGCAAATCTCTATCTCTATTCAGGTGACGGCAATGTCAAGAAGAATATTAATGATGCGGCATATCATGTCAGTGATATTATCCACGTCGATAATGCAGGCAGGGTGGTTTATTTTACAGCAAGCGGTGTTAATAAAGACGAAAATCCTTATTACATACATCTTTACAAGATTAATTTCGACGGTTCCGGACTTCAGAAGTTGGATTATGATAATTACTGCTCATCAAGAGTTTACAAAAGCGATAACGGAAAATATTTTGTAAACAACTATTCACGTGTTGATACACAACCGCGCAGTACTCTGTTTGATATCTACGGTCGCAAGATAATGGATCTCGAGGAGGCTGACTTCTCTCTTCTGCTTG
>CAZPLM010000289.1:0-1616 GCA_964587275.1 uncultured Muribaculaceae bacterium
CAGTTGCTGGCTGCCATTTTCGGTGGTGTACTGTATGGGGTAGGTCTCGGGCTTATTTTCAGGGCACGTTCCACTTCAGGCGGTTCGGATATCATTTCGATGATAATCAGCAAGTATTTTCGTCTTTCAATGGGTACCTGTATTGTGATAGTGGACGGAATCATTACTCTTACTACCGTGATTGCTTTCGGGGACTGGAAGTTGCCTCTATATTCTTGGATCATTATTTTTATCAACAGCAAGATAATCGATATGATCATCGAAGGTCCTCCGGTCAAGACTCTTATGATCGTCAGCAATGAGGTGGAGCCGATTAAGGATGTTATCATTAATGAACTTGACAGAGGAGCGACCCTGATTCCTTCTTACGGTATGTACAAAGGGGAGAAGAGGAATGTGATTTATACTACCCTTAAGCGCCGCGAAATGCTCTATCTGTGTGACAAGATTGCAGAGATTGACCCCAAGGCATTCATTAATGTTGTAGAATCATCTGAGATTCTCGGTGAAGGTTTCAAAAAGCTGAAAGAATAAGTTTTCACTGGGTTAGTCCACACCAGAGGCCGATTATGTGTACAGAAAGGAATTCCACCGGGGTTCTTCCACAAAGATGTCCATTTCTAAGGAGACAGAATGTGATGTTTGGATATAAATTCCGCAATCCGGATTGAAACCTGAGAATTCTTGTTTATTTTTATACTTGAATCTGAAGTACAATTAGAATCAGGTCCAAATCTATCTATGAGAAAAACAATTATCTTTTGTCTTACATTCCTTATGTTTGTTACTCTATCTGCGCAAAATGTTGAAACTTACGAGAATATCGTAAAGGAACTCTCCTCTGCCAAGTACTATGGCAGGAATGACTACCGAAATGGCGAGAAACTTGCGGCTGAATATATTATGCGGCAATTTTCAAAAATATGTACCCCTGACTTTGTCGAACAGCCAAAAATACAGGAATTCAGCTATCCTCTGAATGTGATGAGGGGGAAATTGGAATTTGCAGTTGACGGGATACAATACGAACCATCCAAGGATTTTGTTGTAAAAGAATTTTCTCCGACATCGGATCGGGAGATGCCAATCATTTATGCCCTAAATCCGGAATATTATACGCCGGATGATTTCTGCAGGTGCATCAATTCATTAGGCGCCGAGAATTCATTCGTAGTGATCGATTACGATCTCTTCCACAAAAACCTCGATAGGCCAGGTCAGGAGATATATCTCACATATCTGATGAAATTAAATGTCGGTGGAGTCATCTTCAAGTATAGCAGGAGACCTGAATTCTTCAAAGCAAGAAGCGGTTACAACACACCATTCCCGGTTGTCTGCGTCGGCTTGAATTTTCCTGACAATGCAAAGCGGGCCAGTGTGACTATTGACAGCAAAATGCTTCCAAAACATATTTCAAATAATATTTATGCTTGGGTCAAAGGCACTTCGGATTCTGACGAATATTATGTTCTCATAGCCCATTATGACCACAATGGATTTATGGGCAAAGACAATATGTTCCCCGGCGCAAATGACAATGCCTCAGGCAGTGCGGCACTTCTGACCCTTGCGGAGCATTTTTCAAAGCTGGAGAACAGGCCGGAACACTCTAT
>CAZPLM010000290.1:0-1614 GCA_964587275.1 uncultured Muribaculaceae bacterium
TTCAAATAGACCACATTTTCACAAAAAAAAGAGAACATATAAAAAGGATTTATTAGCTATCTTTAAACAAAGTTAATTACCACAAATTATTAAACTCTATGAAACGTTTCATTCTATTCATCACTTTAGTTTGTACAGCAATCGCCTGTACAAAGACAGAAGAGGTATACATTCCTCTTCCATACGACACTGAAATGATCATTGGGACCTGGCTCTACACTCACAATAATGGAGAAGCCATTCCATCCAATGAGAGAGTTCTTGACATCTTCTATGAAGACAACACTAGCGACTACGCTTATCCTGAAAATGGTAAATGGAAAGAAATCAATCAAAAATACAGCATTGATAAAGATGGTGTAATATATTTTCAGACAGAAAACGAGTATTTCCAAATACTCCATCTTGACGATGCTTCATTGACAATAAAAAACAAATCGACCGGTGATATATCCCGTGCACAGAAACTGACGATAGACCTAAGTGAAGATATTGTAGGCCATTGGGATTCTCCTGTCAATGCTAAAAATCCCGAAAAATGCATAAAATTCAATAGCGACAATAGCTTTTCCGCAAAAGGAATAACAGAGAGTATTAATGGTGATTATCACATATATAAGAATTTTCTGGTAATGTGCGGACCAAGTGGCGGGTTCACTTCAGCGCTGCTGACACCGGGACACGATGATTTGGGCCCTCTTCTTATAAATCAAGACAGAATCAGTGAAAATGGTACAGATGAATCCTTTACTTTTGCAAAACAATTGGGGGATTTCACGATTGATATGCTGGAAGGCAGGTGGATTCAAGATAATGCAAACGGTGATGCCCTGGAACCAATAGATTTAGGGATTGACTGCTATGAAATAAATGATGGCGAATGTACTGAAACATTCTATCTCAGATGGTTAGAAGAGAACAACAGATACTCATGGGTTCATGCAACCGGTAACGCATATATTATTAGAGGTCTATATCTTTCATGCAACTACTCAGAGCCTTACGCAAAAGAGCTTTATAAGATACTCAAGATCACTGAGGATAAGTACATGATTCAAACATTAGAGATCGATGGTACGACAAATGCTGACAAAGGCGACATATATTCTGCCAGCAAAATTGTAGAAGAACCTAAAAGAAATCAACTTATTGGAGAATGGGAAGGCACTGTATATATAGATGAAACAGAAAATTTCAATTCTAACTTTACAATTAGTGAAAAGGATGGTAAACTTACCTATGTAGATAAAGAAGCTGAAATCACAATAAGCGGCAATATTTATTTATACGGCCCTGAAGTTGTCGTCCTTGAACAGACATCTCCATCAACCTGGTGTGATGTATTTTATGTGAGCTTCTCAAAAGATAGAAAGAAGATGTTTTGGAGGAAGTGGATGCTCACTCTATATAACGATCTGGAAAACACATACGAGGCAAGAGCAGTCTTTACAAAAAAATAACAGGAGCATTTAGACCTCAACCGCCGAGGTAATGCAGATAAATCGGCACAGGTGGCATCCAACACAATTTTCTGTCACCAGAACCGGTTTTCGTCCCTCCATCCTGATTGCCTGATGTCCCCCATCCCTGCAGGAAATGTAACATCTTCCGCAG
>CAZPLM010000291.1:0-1592 GCA_964587275.1 uncultured Muribaculaceae bacterium
ACTCCCCCAGGGCTTGATCGCAGCAAGGGTAGGAGGTTGTAGCGGTGCGATATATCAAGCTTACCCTTTTTTATTTCTATCAAACAGATTGTCAAAGACAAAGGGCATAAGACTCCTTATGTTGTCAAAGACAAGAACTTTATTTTTACCTCCAAGTATCACTTTTATTTCCTGACCGGAAGTTGATTCATAGTCCGACAATACCTGCCTGCATGCACCGCATGGATATGCCGGTGAATCTGTAACATTCCCATCCTCGACTGCGGCAATCGCTATTGCCTGAATATTCTCATCCGGAAATTTTGCTTTTGCTGCGAATGATGCGACTCTTTCAGCGCACAAACCTGAAGGGTAGGCTGAATTTTCCTGATTTGCTCCCGTAACGACTTCTCCATTCGACATCAGGACAGCTGCGCCCACGTGAAATTTGGAATAAGGGGCATACGATCCACTTGTGGCTTCAACAGCCGAATCATAAAGTTTTTTTTGCCATGGGGAAAGTTCATTTGCGGAATCGTATTGCAGATAATCTATTATAATGCTCTTCTGAACCATATCACATTAATTATATTTACACAAAATTAGTTAAATTTGTGAGTATTATAATATCGTGAATGAAGAATTTGGGATATAGGACTTTTATTTCAGCTTTATTATTTCTTTCCTGTGCGACTCTTTCATACTCAGATACAGATGGAAGGTCTGCCTATATATTGAAATATAAAGACATTGCAATAAAAGAGATGCAACTGACAGGCATTCCTGCAAGCATTACATTAGCTCAAGGCTGTCTTGAATCTGGTGACGGACTTTCGACGCTTGCAGTAAAAGCCAACAACCATTTTGGCATCAAATGTCATGACTGGAATGGAAAAAGCATTACAAGAGATGATGACAGAAAAAACGAATGTTTCAGGAAATACGATACTGCTGAAGAATCATATCGAGACCACTCCAATTTCTTAAGATACAGAGACAGGTATGCATTTCTGTTCAATCTTGATCCTACAGATTACAAAGGCTGGGCATACGGACTCAAAAAAGCAGGTTATGCAACAGATCCGAATTATGCAGCCTCTCTTATCAGAATAATAGAAGAATACAGGCTTTACCAGTACGACACGAGCATTTCACTCTCAGAGCTTCCGCCCACCCCATCTGAATCCCGAACACCATTTAAAATCACTCCTCCAAAAGGAAGTATTTTATATACTATATCTCTTCAGAGAGATGTATTGAGCATTAACGGAGTTGCCTGCATCATTTCAAACGGGTATGAGACATATTCGATGCTTGCCAAAGAATATGACCTTTTTAAAAATGAACTGCTTCGCTTCAATGACTTGAAAAAAGAGTGCGATATCCCAGCTGGAACTGTCATTTTTCTTGAAAAGAAGCATAAACGAAGCGATCCCAACCTAAAGATGCATGTTGTCGAGGAAGGGGAATCACTTTATGAACTTTCTCAGAGATATGGAGTACAATTGAAGTATCTTTACAAATATAATGAATTGCATAAAGGCGACCGGCTTGTTGCAGGAAGTATAATCAAACTGACAGATAAGTAAGAAATCAAGTATGAAAAAGAAACT
>CAZPLM010000292.1:0-1588 GCA_964587275.1 uncultured Muribaculaceae bacterium
CTACCTCTTTATATGAGCCGTCTTCCTGTTTGACTTTACGCTTGACTATATATGACAAATTTTTCGTCATATCGTATTCAGTCCCTTCATAAGTAGCTCGGAAATATTCAAAAATCTTTTCAGGAGATACTTTCGACTCAGGTTTTACAGAAAAAGGCAGTTCGTCCATATCCATTGTCAAACCAAGAGAAGGAGCCAATGTGCTGAGAACATAAAATTCTCTGATGGAAAACGGTTTATTAGAATCAGAGACCATTTTGTAAAATACAAATGGCTCTTTGCCATCCCAATATCCAAGCTTTTTCACTCTTTCCTTCAGGTCTGAAGAAGTCATGAAATAATTCTTGTCATTAAAATCAATCTTTCCGATTCTAGGAATATTACCGCAAACGCCGACCTCATCATCCGGAATCCTTTGAGCTGCCCACAAAGCGCTTGGTTTGCCTTTGCCGCTGCCATATATTTCAAAGTACCACGCCTCATTTTTGTCAATTACTGTCAGGCACTCACCCCAATCTGCGTATCCATACTGTTCGGCAAGTTTTCCCATAAGCATAATTGCTTCACGTGCTGAGGTACAACGCTCAAGAGCTATTCTTTCAAGTTCTTCGATTAGAAACAGCCCGCTTTCATTCACAAGCTCTTCCTTACCTTCAACAGTACTTTCCCCCATTGCAAGTTGCTTTTCATTCATACATGGATATGCAGTATTGAGAAATCTGTATGATTTACCCTCTTTTGCCGGTATTATACCTTTCTCTTCAACTTTTCTCATGTCCCACGGCTCTTCATTGTGAAGAAGCCCCCAGTAAACAGGCTCAAGGTCGCCAATTTTAAATGTTTTACTCTCTTCCATCGTAACATAAGTTCGATAATTGGAATCACAGGTATGTGAAGTCATGACAGAGCCATCAGTAGAAGCATCTTTCCCTACTATTATTGAAGTACAGCTTTCTCTGTACTGTTCTTCCATTCTATCATATTTCTGGGCATAGACAAATTGCGTTCCTGTCAGAAGGAGAAGCGCAATTGAAAAAAAGTGTTTGAGTTTCATAAATATATATTGTGTTCTGTTATTAAATCGACAAATTTAACAAAAAGAGTTAATTTTGCCACATACAAATGAATAACTTGGTATGTACATCGCTTTATCATGCATGGTAGTCGGAATCTTTGTCGGATGGCTTGTAAGGAAGAAAGTCAGGATTCCCACCTCTGCAATTATGTTGATTATTATTTGCATTCTGCTATTTATCCTAGGGCTGGAGATAGGCTTTAATAAAGAACTGCTCTCCTCCCTCCCCACATTAGGTCTTACATCGCTGTTAATAGCTTTTTTTGCCGTACTTGGAAGCCTGGTAATTGTTAAAATCTGTACTAAATGGCTTATAGGAGGAAAAGAGAATGAAGAATAGTCTTATTATTTTAGGGTGTTTTGCAATAGGCGTAGCCTTGGCTGCAATCGGCATTTTTCCTGAAAATATTGGTCTTGAAGTAGTTAAATACAGTAAATATGTGTTGTTCCTATTGATGTTTACAGTAGGACTTGGAATGGGGCTTGACAATGAATTGACGAATTCGCTCAAAA
>CAZPLM010000293.1:0-1577 GCA_964587275.1 uncultured Muribaculaceae bacterium
GTTGAGAGGTAGCCGTATTTTCGGTCCCGTAGCAAGAGAGTTGCGTAATACGAACATGAAGATTGTATCATTGGCTCCGGAAGTGCTTTAATAAGTAGAAAGAAAAAACTAATGAGCAAATTACATATCAAAAAGGGTGACACCGTATATGTTAACGCCGGTGAAGATAAGGGCAAAACAGGTCGCGTACTTGAAGTCCTCGTTGAAAAAAAACGTGCTATCGTAGAAGGTATTAATATGGTATCGAAGCATACCAAACCGAGTGCGAAAAGTCCTCAAGGTGGTATTATTAAACAGGAAGCCGGCGTGCATGTTTCCAATCTTCAGGTCGTTGATCCTTCAAAAGGTGGTCCGACAAGGATTGGCCGTCGTTTGAACGACAAGGGTAAATTAGTTCGTTATGCTAAAAAATCAGGAGAGGAGATTAAATAATGGCAAAGACTGATAATAAGAAAAAAGCAGCTCCTGCAGCAGAACAGGCAGTTCCGACAGGATATGTGCCTTCATTGCAGAAACAATATAATGATGAGATTGCTCCGAAGTTGATGAAGGATTTTTCATACAAATCCGTAATGCAGGTTCCAAAGTTGACAAAGATTACCATTAATCAAGGTGTCGGCGCTGCAACTCAAGACAAGCATCTTGTTGAGACTGTTCAGCAGGAACTTTCTACAATCACCGGTCAAAAAGCAATTCTTACCTATTCAAGAATGGACGTTTCAAACTTTAAACTGCGTAAGGGGATGCCTATCGGCGTAAAAGTTACCCTGCGTTCTGTGAAGATGTACGAATTTCTTGAGAGACTTATTGCTATCTCTCTGCCGAGAATCAGGGATTTCAAAGGCATTGCCGAGAATTTCGATGGCAGAGGTAATTACACACTTGGTATAAAAGAACAAATCATTTTCCCGGAAATTGATATTGATAAGATATCAAAGGTTATGGGTATGGAAATTTCATTTGTTACCACTGCAAAGAGTGACGAAGAGGCATACGCTCTTCTTCGTGAATTCGGACTACCGTTTAAGAACAATAAAAAGAATAATAAGTAGGTATGGCAAAAGAATCAATGAAAGCACGGGAAGTAAAACGTGCTAAGTTATGCGCCAAATATGCTGAAAAACGCAAGGCTCTCAAAGAGGCAGGCGACTGGGCTGGACTTGACAAGCTTCCTAAGAATTCAAGTCCTTGCAGGTTGCATAATCGCTGTTCACTGACAGGACGTCCGAAAGGATATATGCGTATGTTCGGCATCAGCCGTATTCAATTCCGTGAGATGGCAAGCAAAGGCCTGATCCCAGGAGTTAGAAAGGCAAGCTGGTAGAACTTAATTAACAATATTTATAAACAATTTGGATATCGGGCGCTTGAGTTGCGTCGATTCAATTAAAAAACTAAAGAAAAAATGACTGATCCAATTGCAGATTTGCTAACGAGAATTCGTAATGCATACCTTGCCGGTCACAAGACTGTTGAAGTCCCTGCATCTAATATGAAATGCGGGATTGTACGTGTCCTTCATGAGAAAGGCTATATTTTAGCCTATAAGGTTATTGAGGGCAAACCATACAACGTAA
>CAZPLM010000294.1:0-1571 GCA_964587275.1 uncultured Muribaculaceae bacterium
AGATTATTTCAGTACTCCTAAATTCACCGGTCTGTCGCATGACAGCCAGCTTTTTTGCAGACAGATGGCAGAATTCGCATGACATGCTGTAAAAGCAGAAGACCTTTTCACCTTCAAGTATCTCAGGAGGAATAATATTGTTATTAACTGCATTTTCAAAAGCATTTTCATTAAATGCTCCGTTGTCTTTAAAATTGTCATATCTCCAGTTATCCGGTGGAGTAATAATAAAAACGGCGGCAAATGATCCTATTGCTATCAAGCTGCGCCATAACGGCTTCCATTTGATATTGAATGGTTTGCCACCAATAGAGAAAAGCAGCATTGCAATAAGAACTGCATTTTTTATGATCGACTGGGTGGGGGAGAAGTCAACCAGATCTCCGAAGCAATGGCAGTTTTCCTTATTCCCGAGAATTGCGAGGATAATAAGAAAAATGGTAAAACCGACAAGCATCGCGAGAGCGGCAAATGTACTCCACTTAGGGTCGCAGTTTAGTGCCATCCAGATTCCGAGAGCCAGTTCAGATGCAATGATCAATCTTGCTAAAACAAAAGTGGCTCCCAGTGGAAGAATTTTAAAACTGAAGAGATATAATTCAAATGAATCGGCAGATGCTATTTTAGCAAGTGCCGATACAATAAAAATCACTCCCGTCAATATCTTCAGGAGAGTCTTCAATATTACTTGTTGGTATTAAACTTGTCGGTTAAAAAGTCATTGTGCATTTGAGGGATGCTGAGACTCCCGCTACATTCACAGTCGTATTGTAATCGCTGCATGATTCACCGTCGTCAAGGTCGATTGTCTTTTCAACGAGTACTTCACCGTTAACCTTCGCTTTACATTTGCATTTCTTTGAGCATCCTGAAATGCAGCACATTACCATTGCAACTAATGCAAGAATCAAAAAAGTTTTTTTCATGTTTATTAATATCTTTTTTTTGAAACACCAAACCTGATATATTTCATTCAATGACATTTCTGAAATCACGAAAAACGAATCCTGTTGGCGTTTGTTTTATTCATCAAAAGTAACCATTATTTATGAATTATTAATATTTTTCTCTCTTTAAAAACGTATATTTGTAATAGTTTTTAATTAAAATATTCATTATGAAACATTTCATTTATACATTATTATTAATGATCATGCCTTTGGCTTCATTTGCCCAGACAGGCAGAATCCTGAATCAATTTGCTACGCCCGGCGATTTTCCGACCGGCCTCTGCTATGATGGAAAATACCTTTTGCAAGCTGACAGACAAACAGACTTGATCTATTGCACCGATCCGACTGACGGTAAAATTGTCAGAAGCATTGAATCACCTGCTTACTGGCCTTCCGGTCTGGCTTTTGACGGACAATATCTCTGGTGTGCCGATTTTAGAGGACGTACTGATGGGGCAGAGAGCAGAGACGGTCTGGTTTTCAAAATCGACCCGTCTGACGGAACGATATTGAAGACACTCCGTACTCCATCTTCTTCTCCTGTTGGCCTCACATGGGACGGGGAATATCTCTGGATGGTAGATGATGTTAAAGATATGGTGATTCAGTTTAATCCTT
>CAZPLM010000295.1:0-1568 GCA_964587275.1 uncultured Muribaculaceae bacterium
CCGAGGCCGAAACCAGAACGCGAACTACGCTTTTATCGAATGGAGCGACAACATCCGGTCCGCCAATACCTGACTGTATCACTGTAATAGTATAAATAACCTGACTTTCACCTCTTGTAGCAACAAGGGTAATCGTACCGATACGTTCCTCTGCATTTATATTTGCTGTAGCCCCAACATTAATACCGCCGGCGGTTTTTGTTGCTGAAAGCCAAGTATTGTCATAAACCGAAGAAATTGTATAAGTAGTGCCTGCTTCCAAGTTGATCGGGAGTAATGTCGCTGTTCCGGTTGAGCTGAGGAATACAGTCTCAAATGCAAGCTGAAGCTCTGCGTCTTCAATACCAAGTTGAGTCACAGTAAAGCAGAGTACCTGTTCTTCACCGCCTCTTTCAAGGATGAAATAAATATCGGCGACTCTCGCTTCTTTTGATGTATTAATAGTACTTACTGAAAATCCAAAATAATTCGGAGTAAAACTTGCTGAAACCCAATCGGAATTATTATTCACAATTGAAATATTGAACATGCCGGTTGTCTTAATAAAATCATCTCCATTGAGAATAAAATTAAAACGCGTTCCTGTTTCTTCGGCCCCATATACAAACGATGTAAATGCAGGAATTATTTCCGGACCTCCTATCCCTTGTTGTACAACAGTAACACTCTGGAAAATAGACTCGTCCCCATTATGAACCTTGAAGATAATCTCCCCTGATCTTGCATAAGCGTCAGGATTATAATCAGCAATTACTCTGACCAGTCCATAATTTTTCCCGCCGATTGTCTCCCTTTCGATATTATTGACGTGCAGCCAGGCAGGGATGTCTGAAACAGTCCAGTCTGAGCCATTCAATTCAATAAATCTTATTACAGTGGACGTAGATAAATTAACAGCATATTCTGACAAAGGAAATAGAAGTCCTGGCGAACCCGTTCCCGACTGCGTTACTGTAAATGTAGTGGTAATGGTTTCTCCGCCTCTTTTTCCTATCAGTGTCACAGTCGCAGTTCTGCTCTCAACATGCTCGTTGGCCGAAGCCTCAATCATAATATACTTGTTATTGTCGCTGACCTTCGTATCAAGCCAGGAAACTTCATCTACTGACTCAATGGAAGTAAAACTGTCATCATCTGTGACTATTCTTACCCTGTATTTGTTGGCAGGACTGCCTGTAAACATGCAACCGGCCTGAGGGATCACGATATTGCTCGCCACCGGATAAAATTCAGGACCTCCTATACCCTCCTGTGTAATTGAAAGATAATAATACTTGACATCATCCCCGTTTGTAGCAAGGATAAGTATTGTGCCGTTTCTTTCAGATGCTTTAGTATTCTGTTTAAGAGAGACCTTCAGATAGCCATCGCCTGTTTCAGGTACTGCTTCAAGCCATGCCGGAGTCTCAAGTACGGTATAAGCAGTCCCGTTTTTGCATTGAACAGGAATAAAATAGGTCTTTGCAACAGACGGATAATCATATTCGTAAGTTTCGAAAAGCAAAGTTGCGGAACCGGTCCCCAACTGCTCTACATCAACGGTTATCAACTGTTTCTCACCACCTTTT
>CAZPLM010000296.1:0-579 GCA_964587275.1 uncultured Muribaculaceae bacterium
AGCCTATATAGGAAATCCGCTTTCTGATGACGGCTGCTCAAATAAATGTGTAGCAGACAGCCTATAACAGCGATTCTTGCACATTTGTTTTTTGTCAATGTCTGCGAATTACCAATCCAGTGTATTTTCCTGAATTGTTTAAAAAGGCAAGATATATCAAATTAGCATCCTCCTGCTCGGATAATTCAACCTATTTTGGCGACAGGGGTATTGTTGTTTCGGCGCTAATTTGTTGACTGAAATATATTTCCACATAAAACATGAAAGAATCCATATTTATGTATTATTGACTATTGGTTATAATAGTTTGTTATTTTTATTCCATCAGTCCCCATTTAAATCTTTGCGGTGCGACTGCCGGAATCAGTTGTTATTTCCCTACAATTATACGAAGCTGATCATAGCAATCTCATGTAGTTTCTGCCTTAATCCATCTGTTATTTAATAATGATGGACAATCCCATTGTCCGGTACTGAACAGAGAGTCAGTTAATGCTTCATTTTCTGATATTTCGATTTTTCTAATAAACCAACATATGTCAGGCAAATTTATTTTCTTGACCAATAAAGAACCGCCAT
>CAZPLM010000296.1:589-1558 GCA_964587275.1 uncultured Muribaculaceae bacterium
TTTTGAATATCAACTGTCATAACAGCATTCTCATCAGTTTCACCTCTTAACAGATGTGCCCCCACCAAAAATTCCTCTGTTTCTCTGCAGGAGGTCAGCCCTTCAATTATAAATAATAATAAAAAAAAATTGTTTTCATAATTAACAGCAATAGTTTAATTATTTGGAATAGGAATCATTATCACCCACTGATAGTTATAAATTCCTTCATTTGAATTCACATTGTCGCCAATGAACCAACAACAATCAAAATTAACCAGAACTTTACTCAATGCACACACTGGCATTCTCAAAATACAAAAACCAATAAAGGATTTCTTTGGCTGAATACTTTTCAATAGCTGCAATTTCAAGACAAAACGTTGCAAAGCAAACAGCAAAATACCCAATAAGTACGATCAATTAAAGTCCCTATTTTGGGCAATTTATTATTTAGGACGATACACCAATCATGATCGGTAACCTTTTGATAATCATCATCCTCCCCCTCACACCTCACCCCCGCCTGAGCATGAGGACGGAGAGGGAAGCAGCTATAAATAAGCGAGTTACGAATCACGAGAAAATGGTGAGGTGAGATATATAATAGCGATGATTAATAAAGAGGGAGATATATAATAGCGATGGTTTTAAAAATGGTGAGAAAACTATCATAGCGATGGCATAAAAAAAGAGGATGCCAAACAAATGACATCCTCTTCAAGATAAATCTATATCAAAGTTATTTTGAATATTTGCCTATGAAATAATCTTTAAGATTACCAGGGATTTCACTGTCAAGTAAATATTTATACCAAAACTTGTAATTCTGCATCTTGAACTGGTCATTCTGATAACCTCTGTAACCGTGCATTCCCTGTGGATAAATCATAAGTTCGAAATCTTTACCCTCTTTCTGGAATTGATCGATCAGTTTGAGTGAATTTTGAAAATGGACATTATCATCACCTGTACCATGTGTCAAACGAA